>BLMJ01000135.1 GCA_011960625.1 Lachnospiraceae bacterium
ATTCTGTATCGCCGCAATAAGCTGCCCGATATTATGGAACACACCCCCTGAAATGCTCACTCCTATCACGCTGAACCCCCCAGCCCGCTTAAGCCCTGCCATGACAGAAAGACTCAATATAGCGCCCGCTAAGCTGTATATAATACTAAAATAATTTCCGAACAGAAATCCCGACAGCAGGACCCGAACCACTGACAACAAAAACGCCTCCCCCGTCCCCATCTTATACAAGGCGATTACAATGATCAAATTAGCAAGCCCAAGCTTCATCCCCCAGACACCGAAGTTGATGGGAATCAGCGTCTCGACATAGCTAAAAATCAGCGCCAGCGCTGTAAATACCCCAAAATATGCCACCCTGCTTTTCAAAAAATTTCCTCCCCCCTTTGCTCGTCCCCGATTAGTTTGTCACTGCATCAAACTCCCTGTTGGCACCCGATTCCACCTCCACAACCACTTTATTAGGAAGGCAGATTATACTCTCATGGTTTAAAGATACCGGTTTCTGATGAACACAGAGCTGATCCGGGCAGTCTGCCCAGCTCATAGAAGCCTCCCCGTTCTTAATCTTTAGCCGGTTCGTACCATTGTTAATCTCCACCTCCTGGTCCTCAGACAGACTGTATATTCCTTCAATGGCTCCCTCTTTTTTTATGACAACCCGATTCGCTCCTGCTCCGCCGACAAACGTGTGCACAAGCACAGTAAGCCCTGCCACACATAGGACGATTGCAATCAGAATCCAGTCCCTTTTCTGTAAACCAATCTTCATATCCATCAACCTCTTTATTTTCTCTATGCAATATTCTAACACAAGAAATCCCGTTCTTCAACCACATGTTCGATTGTAAATCTATATTTACCAGCGCCTAAAAAAATTCTGGGAAAAAAGAGTTTGATTGCAGCCTAAAGCTACGTTATAATAATGAAGGACCTTCAGCGAAAACTGTGTCCAACATAGAATAGACGAGGTGTATGTATGAAATATAAAAGATTAGTCCCATTGCTGATATCCGCCGCACTTCTGTTATCCGGTTGTTCAGAATTGACGAAAACTCAAAGTCAAGTCTATACCGACACCCTTTTTGATACAGTCGTGCGCGTGGAGATTCTTGACGGAGTCGACGATGATGTGCTGAAAGGCTGTGAAAATATCTGCAAAAAATACCACGCCATGTTTTCGAATAAGCTTGAGGACAGCGAGATTTCTCAGATTAACAACGCCGGCGGCAATCCTGTGGAAGTCTCCGACGAGACGATCACTCTGCTCAAGAAGGCGATCTACTACGGCGACCTCTCAAACGGCGCCTTTGATGTAACGATTGCTCCTGTGTCAAATCTGTGGGATTTCCATGCAGAGACGCCCGCGCCGCCCTCCCCTGAGGCAATCAATGAAGCCGTCAGCCATGTGGATTATAAGAACATCTTCATAGACGGAAACACGGTCCGGCTCCTAGACCCCTATGCAGCCATTGACGTAGGCGGCATAGCTAAGGGTTACATTGCTGATATCCTAAAAAACTATCTCAATGAACACGGCGTGAAACACGCAATCATTAACCTTGGAGGAAATGTCCTGGCTATGGGAAGCCGGATAGACGGCTCTGACTATAATATTGGCATCCAGAAACCCTTTGACATGACCGGAGAAGCCGTTACATCTGTGCGGATTTCCAATAAATCTGTTGTAACCTCCGGCACGTATCAGCGTTATTTTGAAGCTGACGGTAAGCTTTACCATCATATACTGGACCCACACACCGGCTCTCCCTGTGAAAACAGCCTGAACAGTGTAACTATTATCACAAATTCATCACTCACAGCCGACGCCTTAAGCACCACCTGTTTCCTGCTCGGCTACGACAAGAGCATGCGGCTGATTGAACAACTGGATAACGTGGACGCCGTCTTTATAACGAAAGATAATAAGATTCAGTATTCTAAGAATTTTCAGAATAAGATTATGAGATAACCTTTGGCGTAAGGGAATCTGCCCAGAAAAGTCTTCCCGAATATACAAAAAACCTTCGCAGCCTTTGTTTTGCGAAGGTTTTTGCATACATAGATTAATAATAAAAATTACCCATACTAAAGAGCATAGAGCCAAACAACATAAAGAAAATGATATAGATAACCAGCACGACACCGATAATAACCAACTGTGCCCGGCAGAAATTCCTGCGGTTTATATTGGTGGTTTTACTAAACGCCCAAACAAAATAGATGATGATACCAAAACATGGAATCATTGCTACCAATAGAGTAAGAAGCCAATCCCCCATTGTCATAGGAGACATATCCTGTCCTCCTTCATACATCTGATTGTACTGATTGCCAGTATTATAGTTATAGTTGTCCTGATAATTATAGCTATTGTTCTGATTATAATTTGAGTTGTAATTCTGGTTATAGTTCTGATTCTGGTTCTGATTATAATTCTGGCCGTAATTATAACCGCTGTTCTGGCTGTTGATATCCTGCTGGCCATACTGATAGCCATTGTTCTGCTGATTGCTGTTATATGCATTCTGACTGGTATATGGATATTGCTGGGAATGATCAGGCTGCACACCTGCATTCGGATCCGTATACTGACCTGCCGTATCCGAGGCCTTGACTGGCTGCTGGCCGGCTGCTGCATCGGCGCTTGGCTGCCCTGTATTTGAGTTGTCTGCTGATGGAGTTAAGCCGTCATTCTCCTTCGGTGTATTATCGTAATTATTTTCCATTGTACATCCTCCTTGTACTGCTCTGATTACTTTATTATTCATTCTAACACGGAAATGATATAATTTCAATCAGTAAACGGCTAAGGCTGCTTCTGAAGGCTACTTCCCTTTGATAATTCCCTCTATATCAAGTATTTTCGAATAGTAACAAGCGCCGGCTTGGGTGAGGTGGCTGCAGTCCTGACTGATAAACTTTTGATCATCGGTAAAAACATAGATTTCGTTATTTGGCGCAAGTACGGGGGTCAGCATATCAATATAATGCTCTCCATACAATTCCTTGTATTTTTCATTCTCCTCAAACAAGCCCTCTGCCAGAGGAACCGATTGTGTATAATAATCGACACTATTTCTTTTTGAATAGATAATTCCATTGGACTGTCCATATTTTTTATTGCCAATAATATACAATTTGTACTCAGGAACAGCTGCAAGAACTTCCTTTGGTATCTCGTCAGAAACTTTGGGACCTAACGCATAAAACACAAAATCCGCATCGTCTGTTCTTTTCTTATTTTCCTTAAGACATCCTTGCGAATAGAAGATATATGATATATCCAGATTTTGATCATACTCATTAAGTATATTTGCCCAATCGCGTCCAAAGCTATTTCCAATGACCAATATTTTCGTACGATTATCGTTTTCAAACTCATTATCCCACTTATACGGGCGATCACAATATTCAGCATGCATGTTTCGATGTACCTCTTTCTTGCTAATATTAAGCTCAGGTACATCCCGAACCACACCCGCTTGCCTGTAGATTCCAAATGAAAATATGCAGACAGCCATCCCTATGAAGCTTCCACCCAAAATTACAAAAAATATCTTTCTCCTGTCTTTGATAACTCGTCCTAAAGGTTTTTCAATAAACTCAAAAGTTAAAACCGATAAACCAAAAGTTATAACCACAAATATACAAAAACCTAATATTGTCAGCTCTGCAAATACAGAATAAAAAAGAAATGCAATGACAAGCTGATGCCAAATGTAGATACTATAGCTTCTTCTTCCAATTACAGCTCCAAAATATACCATTTTCCTGACATTTTCCGAAATTTCCATATCTAATGTAGACAATAGAAAAATGACGGTAGCAGAAACGACAGAAAGTAACATCAAACTCTGTGTTCCAAGCTCACCTCTGGAACAGAGTATAAGCAGTATAGTCAAAGACGATGCGACAGCTAAACATCTTTTCATTCTATCAGTTATCTTCAAATCAGAAACAAAAACTACGATACCGCCTGCCATAATTTCAAAAATACGAAACGGCAGATAATAAAACTTCCATGCAACAGTAAAACAAGGAAGTAAATACAAAAGAAGAGATATACACATCATCAAGCTTGTCCCCATAAGAATACCTCTCCTAATTCCTTTGAAAAGCTTTACGCATATCATATATATTACCGGTAATACAACATACGCCTGCATAAGGACGCCAATATACCACATATGCATTAAAGGCTTGTACAGATTTACGATATTCCAGTAATTCTTCGTCGTTATCGCCTGCAGCACATTATTTGCAAAAAGAGATGATGCAAAGGCGGATTCCGCAAGATTCTCATAATCATCAGGAAGCATAAGAAAGCAGCCTATTAACAAAGCCGCAATCGCAGCCAGAAGCACTAAGGGCCAAAGTCTGATAACTTTATGAAGTATAAACTTCCAATAATAAAACTGTTTTTGTTCGTATTGACGTAACAGGCCTTTAACCAAAAAATATCCGCTAATAACATAAAAGATATCAACACCCAAATAACCGAATGGTAAATACCCCCCCCCCCAAATGATATAGGGCAACTGCTATAATTGCGACCCCTTTTAACCCATCTGTTAAAATGAGTCGCTCATGATTCATCTTATCCATCTGTTTATTCCTCATCAGTAATAAAGAACACTACTTTCCCATTATACTTTCAATCTTTTGTACATCTCCCCACACCGCCTTAGAATCATATGGCCTATCCGGAAATGCACCATATTGAAGTTTAATATGATATCCGTTCTCCTTGATAAACTGCTCCACTCTGTCAGCCAGCTTTTCAGGTCTGCCGGAACAGATATTAATAATCCCATTAATCTTATCTTGGCACACTACGGCTGCTGCCTGCTCACAAAAATCTTCATAATTAATGAAATCAAACTGATTCAATCCTTTCGTAAATGGAAATTCCTCTTTCCCTTCTTCTTCCGCAGTGGTTATTTTAGAAAATATAGAACTGCCAAACTTGCTATTGCCCACTATGTAATAGCCGCGTAACCATTGAAAATTTTTATGGTTCTGTTTACAGTAAAGTTTAGTGATATCCCGCAAAGTATTCTTAGCTATTCCATAGAAACTCTCCGGATGACAAGGGGTATTCTCATTAATACTACCCTCATAAAAACCAACCTCATGCATAGAGCCCATAACTGCCATCGTCTTAATGTTTGACTTTGCAAACGCTTCAATAAAATGATAGTGCATTGGCAAATCTTCAATATGCGCATTTGAATAATGTATAAAACCATCTCTCCATGCAAGATGCAGAAGCACCTCCGGCATACCAAAATAATGATATGGGTCCGCAACTGAGAATAGGTCGCAGGCAACTCGTTCGGCCCGTTCATCAACAAAATCTGTATGAATATCTGTCGCAACAACTTCATGTCCCAAACTAAGTATAGCCTTTACGATACCTTGGCCAATATAACCATTCGCACCAGTAACTAGAATTTTCATAATCCTTTACCTCATCATAATTTTTAAAATTTATGAGTACCCTTTCATAGTGAATTGTTCATCTTTCTGATTCGCATATCCCAAAACCAACCAGAAAATAAAATCTACCGGAAAAAGTAACAATCCCGGTTCAAAAAAAGCTTGAAGCAACATTGTAAGCGGTACTAATATTATTTTCTTTCCATTGTTAAATTTGTAAATTCTCATCATACAGTACCCAACAGGAACTATATATAAAACGGTACCAACAATTCCGCTCTGATATAATAAATCAATAAAAATATTATGCGCTAATGTTCCGCCAACATTTGTATAATCCATTCCGTTTCCAAAAACAAGATGACGTGAAATATCATCGAATACTTTCTGAATAACCTGAATCCTGTTACTACTGATTCTCTCAATGAAACTGGCTCCTTCAAGCATATGATAATTTCCAATTACCAGATTAACGGCATATTCTATCAAGATATCTCCATACATCACAAATACAAGAAGCATCACTAAAATAACGCCAAATCTTAAAAGAAGCTTTTTATTCGATACTCCCCCTCTGTTGCTGATTATATGCTTAATCAAATAATATGAAACCAACGCATAGAAGAAAGAACGAGACTTAATTAACACTCCGGCAAAAATCATAAAGGCCATACAAACAAATCGATTTCTCTTTTTAATTTCAATAATATTCAAATCCAGCAATTCATATATGGGTAACAAGTAACATCCAATCGTATTGGATTTTCCCAAAGGAATACCAAGAAAATATTTATAATAGCTCATCAACCAATTAAAGTCAGAATTAAGCCAGGCAATTACTATTTCAATGGATATACCGATTCCAAAAAAAAGTAAAAATCTAAATCCCCATTTACACCAATCTCTATTGCTTTTATATAGAATATATACTAAAAATATATCTATATTTGTAAGATAGTATCCAATATTATATGTAAAAGACGATTGGTTGTACAAAAGCGGGATAATCATAATTCCGGCCCGCATCATTAAAAGCAAAAAAACCAAATCAACTTTTGCTCTTTCTTTAACAAAAATACGTATAACAAAAATTAATGCAAAAAATAACACAATCTCTGTATTGTATGCAAAATTAATAGGCGTCCATTTCAGATAAGCCATATTGCCTTCATTTACTTCTGTACAAAATAAAAATAGTAAAGCATAAACTAATATAACGATTGCCGAAATTGCATCATTTGATTTTCTAAACATCAAATTGCCTCCAACTAATAAGTATATCCATATATAGCTATCCTCTTTTCCACAATATGCTCTCATTCTTTAACTTAATTTGAGCTATACTATAAACAAAAGAAGAAACGAGCACTGAGACTGCTAACGCCAAAAACTTATTATCTATACATTTTTTTAACATAAAACAAATAGCAATCACACATATACCTCCGCCCATGACAGGAATATGTACTTTATAATAGCAGAACATGATTTTTTTCTTTTTAATCAATTGATAACTATAAAACGCCATAAATAGTTCCGCTATTAATGTTGTGACAGCCGCACCGACATAACTCCATATTGGAATAAAAAAAATATTCAGAGAAACATTAAGAACAGCCGCAAACATCGTCCCATACAATACATTCTTTTCAAATTTATATGGAATTAAAATACAATTCGTAAAAAAAGAGGCTATTAGAGAAAACAATACTGCTAAACTTAATATAATTAGTACAATGCTGCCTTCTGCATATTGCTCTCCTCCTACAATCGTAACTATCTCAGTGCTGAAAAAGCACAATCCAATCACAGAAGGGACTACCAATGTAAGCATTGCTGAAAAAATTCTTCCGGACAGCAGCCTGAACTCTTCCATTCTCTGAGAACCTAAATAAAAAACCAATCTCGGGATTGTCACAACAACGACGGCATTTAAAACTTGCTTAATAATAATATATATTTTTGATGTCAATCCGTAGATTCCCACCGCCCTGTCCGATTGAAACAATCCTAACATAGTTATATCTGAATTAACATATATGGTGATTGCAAGAGCATTTCCAAAAAGCACCAAAACAGGAGTTATGTGTTTTTTCCAGTCAACATTAAACCGAAGCTTAATATCAACATACTTTCTTACATACAGCCAATTAAGTATATTTGCTCCTCCAGATGCGAATGTATAAATACATGCATATTTAAAATAATCATCTTTATCTCGAACCAGCAAAAACATCAATAACAGCGAAATCATCTGAAATATAATATACCGCAATGTCAGATACAGATAATCCTCTTCAACGGTGTTGATCCAGTCCATCCCAATTGTGATACAAAATATTGTGATACTCTGTAAAAAGATTAAACTGCTGTAACCCTGAAGCTTTGGAAACAGAAGCACTGATACAACAAGTAATAGATAAGATATTATTGTTGAAATCAGATTCAATGTAAGCAGCTCGCTGGCAAGCTTTGACAAACTTTTCCGGTTATCTCTTATAACCGCTCCTTCTCTAACACCGTATGTAGAAATCCCTAAAGCTGCTATCAGAGAAAAATAACTTACACATGAACTGCTAAAAGTAACCATCCCGTAATTTTCCGGCGTCAAAATCCTTGTGACATATGGAATGGTAATAAAAGGAAAGATAATTTGAAAAACTTGTTTTATAGTAGTTAAAACTGCATTTTTAGTAAGAGACTTTATCATATGCACATCCTTTTTTGCTCAATACGCGTGCCGGAACCCCAGCGGCTACACAATAAGAAGGTATGTCATGCGTAACAACAGAATTTGCCCCGATAACCGCGCCACTCCCTATCGACACATTCCCTATAATACAGACATTCCTGCCAATCCATACGTTTTCACCAATACTAATCGGACCTTTTGAAAATAGTTTTCTCTCAATCGGAGGCACTTTCAGCTCTTCCTTTGACCTCGGATTGCCATGGCTGTTATCTGATATGAACACATTGTCTCCCAACAATGTTCCATCACCGATACTTACTGACTTCATACAAGATATCTGTACATTGTCCATAAAAGATACTTTGTTTCCTATTGTAAGATTGGTCTGAAACTCTAAAACCTCTCCTCTATAAGACGTCCATGTTTGTAGTTTAAGATTTCTGCCGGCCCTAAACCATTTCCCGATACTTATATTTTCCGCACCATGAATAGCAAAGCCGCTTGCCACGTAGCTTCCGATGCCTATATGCTTAAGCTTTCTTGCCGCTAGACTCCACTTCATTTGTTTTATTTGCCTGATTAACATAGGATATCACCAATTAATAATCACATCTTTCAACTGCCTTTTTTATTTCTTCCAGATAGGAATATCGATTTACTGTGTCTGGTTCCAAATATCCTCCCTCAGCCCACTCATTCCATGCAAAAATAAAAATCATATCTTTATGATAGTATTTTTCAGCATTCCGTATCACCTGTTTCAGATAGAGCCCAAACTTCTCGGGAGTGCTTCCGATACAAACTCTTCCTTTTTCCCCTCTTCTGGGCGTATTATCCCAATCGACAAACATACCAGGAATCGCCTTATCGCTGTCAGGTTTTCTGTTTACTATTTCGGTGCACAGTTCGTCATAATTTTCTTTCTGTAAATTATGTCTTGACAGTCTCGATACAAGATTTGTATTTAACAATTTATCCATAGATATTGTGAATTTTCTTATTTTATCTCTGAGTAAAAAAGCCATCTTTTTCTTTACTTCTTTTTGATTCATCTGCATATCATATCTTGCGTAGGAGGGCTGATACTCAATATTATATTTGAACCGGCTTTCGTCATGATTGGGCATAACGTGAAAAGTTAATTGCTGATATGCAAATACCATTCCGCAAAATCCATTCTCCATCGCCAATTGATTCCAATAGTCAAGCATCTCGTTTAGACAAGGAATGATTTCCGGTCTATAAATTACAAAAAAAGGTCTGTTGTCCTCTTTTATATAATTCTCGTCTTTAAAAAACGGAAGCAAGTATTCAAAATGTGCTCTCCACTGTCCTTTATCCCCATAGGTCTGCTGTATTAATGTCTTAACGTTTCCGTCTGCTTTCCATGCATTTGTCCAATTTTCGTTTGCCCATGAAATACAATATGGAATATTAAGCGTGGGATCATTTCGCATTATCTCCATTGGTTTCTCAAGCAGCATATGGCCGTCAAAATAATAGTGATAAAAACAAAATCCATAAACGCCATATTTTTTAGCTAACTCGATCTGCCATGCAAGCGTATCTCTATCCAACAAATTATAGTATTTATTATCTAAAGGAACTCTTGGCTGCCTATGATTTTCAAACAATTGCTTAGCTGCCTTTACATTACTCCACTCAGTAAACCCTTCTCCCCACCATTCGTCATTTTCCGGAATTGTATGGAATTGCGGAAGGTAAAATGCAATAATTTTCATTTTTCACCTCATCTATATATTTCATCCCATAAACTCATAATTCTGTCTGTATCCCATTCGCTTACGGTCTTATATGCTCCTTCAATAAGCTTATTTTTCTCTGCTTCATCTAATGAGAGCAGCTTTTCTAATGTATTTTTAAATGCCTCAGTATCCCCATTGGGAACCAGATAACCATTCTTTTCATTTTCAATGATGTCTCTCGGCCCGCTGGGGCAGTCAAACGAAATACACGGTATGCCAAACGCCATCGCTTCAAGCAAAACCATGCCGAAGCCTTCACATCTCGAGGTAAATGCGAATACAGAGGCTTTCCTGTAAACCTCAGCAATATTTCGTGTTGCTGGTTTTAAAATAATAGATTCATCCGGATTCTTTTGGATTAGGTCCTTTAATCTTTCTTCATCCTCGCCATTTCCTACAATCCATAGTTTCCAGTCTCCCCGTATCCTTCTGTCTAATAAATTCCAGATATGAATCAACCTGCTCTGCTGCTTATCCGGTGTCAGACGCCCAACATTCAACACTATTTTATCTCGTCTCTTTTCTAATCTTTCCACATGAAATGTTATCGGATGCGGGATATAGACCGCATTACAGCCCCACAATCTATATTCCTCTACATCCATTCGATTGGGCACCGAAATACAATATGCCTTAGGGTATATTTTTCTCTTCATCTTTGAATATACGGAATTATAAGAATGAATTGAGGCGTGTTCACTTACCACAAGCCTTTTTTCTGGTTCTTTCATGGCATAATAAGCCTCGTATGCATTCAGCGGTGTCGTCACATACAGATAGTCATAACGCTGCTGTTTTAACACTCTTTTCAGTAGCATTATCGATAGAATCATATTAAAGAATGACGCAATAATCCGCTTCAGCCTACTTCCATTCATGTGATACATATTTTTTAAAAATGGAGTATTCAACGATACATGCTCTATCTCTGAAGGGACTTCATAAAAAGGGTCTTTTGATTCCTTTGTGATCACACATATATGATATTTTTTGTTCCACTCATGTAACAAATTTGCGACAACCCGCTCTTTTCCTCCAGACAAACTTAGTCCGGACAAATATACCAGTATCCTCTTTTTCATCAATACTCCCAACCGTTATCTCAAATATTCTCAAACCATCTTGAGCTCCGGTAATTTTATCCAGTCACCAAATTTTTTATCCCATTCAGCCGGTTCAAAAGGCACCATTCCACTGTAATGAAACAGCGTAATTTCTCCAAAATAAACTTTCTCGTTTATTTCATAAAAATCTATCCTTGCCTGGGGAATCCCTTTCCCAAGCCTCTCCGCCAACATACGCATCTGATTAAAGTTCTTTGGTTTTGACGGACAAACCCTTGAATTATTGTGGCCGTTTTTTACAGGTAAATGATTATACTCCATATCAAAAAAATCAAAATGTGTTTCTACGTTTTTTGCCTGTCGGTCGGAAGCCACAAACATCAACTTTGCAGCTCCATCAAACGTAAAAAACTTATAATCTCTTAGATCCCTGTCATTGCTGTCTTCCATGTATTTCTCAGCAATAATACGCGGTTTTACGTTTTTATATGGCCATTCTCGTCCAGTCCAATAAAAATTATGCCGGAGATTTTTATTCAACAGTCTTCTTGCAGATTCCACCTCGAACTTCGTTTTGTCGCGGCATATTGCTATACCGCCGCTATCATGCGTACATTTTAATACAAACTGTTCAGGAAGTTTATCAAAATCAATTTGGTCAAAGGAATCCCATACCCCATATGTGGGAATGATGTATTCCTCACCGATTATTTGAGCAACATACTTTTTTGCTTCATATTTATCTACCATTGTCACATATATTGGTTTTCTATCATACAATTTAAGCCACTGGAGCTTTTCATTGTATGTAGTAGGGTTTTCAAGATTAAGTTTTACCCCCCCCCCCTACCATTATTTTATAGGCAAGCTTTAAATAGCTCTCGTCTGTCATCCATCTAAATCCACCGATTTGTGCTATATTCCAAAATATAGTTTTCGGATTCATGAGCGCTTTTTTCATTTTATTCATTTTCACACTGTCACTTCCCTTATCTCTATGCTCTATCAAATCGTAACGATATATTTACAAATTAATTTTTTGAGAACCTCATGGGATTCACGGATTTCATTCATTGCAGATTTGCATCCGGCATCAATTCTCCTCTGGTTAAGCTCTCTATATCTATTCCAAATAATCTCCGCAATATGGGGAAAATCAGAAGTATTAATTCCTATGTCCATGTTATGTTTTTTTGCAAATTCATAGGTATATGACGATTTGAACGTCAAAATAGGTATATGTTTGCCAACAGCATAATAAAGCTTGATTGGCAGCAATGTATCGGAATGAGTATCATGCTCCTTGTTTAAAGAATAAATAATATCTGCCTGCTCTAAAAAAACGGATGTATTTTGAGGTGGAAAAGCGCCATGGATAACTATATTTTTGTACTTTTTCTCATTTATATATGGCTCAAATTCTTCACATCCTGCACCTATCATATAAAATTCAAATTTTTCATTATTTGCTAATGCATCAATCATCCTTTTCATGCTTTCCGGATAACTCATACGTCCTATAAACATAATTCTTATAGGCTGCTCTTCGCTTCGTTTTTCTAAAACCGGCGTAATATCCTTCATTAACTCGATATTATAACTGTGGATAAAATAATACTCTCCTTTCGGAAAAACTTTTCTGAATCTATCCGAAGATATTGTGTTGAAACAGCTCTTTTCTATGACTCTTTTATATCGCCATTGAATAAAAGGAATATGATTGTAATTCTCATCGCGTATATTCACACAATATCTGCCGGCAAATCTTTTTCTTAAATAATCTTCAAACATAAATGCCGTAAATTCATTCCAAACTATAAGGAAATCATAACGTTCCTTTTCAATTACCTCTATAGCATACCTTCTGAATCCCCAATAATGGATAAACTTTTTTGTGAATGACCATTTTGGGTTTAGCTTAAGTTCATAGCGGAAAAGCTTTCCAGCTCCGTTATATTTCTCAAGTTCATGATATTTATCAACATAAATAATATCAAATGCTTGTCCTGCCTGTTTAAATACATCTGTATATAAAGAAATAAGCGTCATATGTTTGATATTTGCAGTACAGATAAATGCTATTTTTTTCATGATTTATACCTTCTATTTACTGACATCCACGACTCTTTTTTTTCATCGTAATGCTTAAGTTGTTTGGCCAAAGTTCCGGCAATTATTACGTTCTTGGGATAAATACCTGAGACAACCGAATTAGCCCCTACCACGCATCCGTCGCCAAGAACAGACCCAGCCAGAATCACAACATTTTCACCAATCCACACATTATTTCCGATTTTTACCGGATTTGTAACCAGCTTTCTTTTCTTTGGCGGTATCTCAGGCTTGTCCTGCTTCTCACCTTTATACAATCCATGATTTGTATCACTGATGAAACATTTTGACGCTATTAAAACATGATTTCCAATCTCCACTCTCTCATATGCCACGATATGAGTCATGTCGCCAAATTCGCAGTCTGCTCCTATTTTCAGTGTCGGCTTTGTGCCAATCAAATCCAATCTGCAGAAACGTCCAGTAGTAAGTCCCTCACAACCTGACAATGATTTTGCACCCCTGATATAAACAGGCCGTCGAATCAATCTTGCCTGCCTTATCGTTAGTTTTGTCATAATCAACGAGTAAAGGTTCTTTATAAATTCCGACGGCGAGTATTGATTGTTCATTGACATTTTCCTTTCATTTTAAAACCTCTAATATCCAGCTTTTAAGAGAGTATTTTTCATAAATATCTCTGTCGGGTAGTTTATATGGCGCATCTAAAAAACTCTGCTCTATCTGAATATTGTTTCGATCTATCACGGCAATATTATTTGGATGATAGAAGTCATATTTTTTAATTAAAGTATTGGTGGTAATCAGTTTTTTGTTCATACCTACCATTTCAATGGTTCTCATAGTAAGACCTGTCTGTTTCGGATGCTGTATATCTAAAATAATCCGGCTTTGCTCTACAACCGCAGCAATCTCCTTTGCTTCCAGCTTCTCAAAGGAAAACTCAGCTTTGGGCACTCTTCTAAATTCTTTTTTTATGATCCTATAAAACCAATAAATGAAATTACTTTGAAGATAAAGAAACCAATAACAACTTAATCCCATTTCCTCTGCTATTTCTTTTACCTGTCTGATTGCTGCATATCGGTCAGAATGAATGGTTCCCATGAAACTAATCTCGTATTTATATGAGCCGTCATTCTTTATGGGCTTTTGAAATTCATCTGCATAAAATAGTGGACGAAACTTCAAAACAGAATACTTTGAACAGTCACTCATATCAAATGAATGTAATGTATCGAAATACTTAAATTTTTCAGTGATACCTGGTATATTTTCAACAGAATCCCATAAGTTTAAGCATAACTTTGCATGAGGATATACCGTACGAAACTTCTTTAGCGTACTAACAGGCGTCATATCACATTTGACAATTAAGATATAGTCATAATCTTTTTCTTTGTTTTCCTGAATAATATCATCATAGTATTTCTGAGATCTCTTTTTAAAGACGCTTGGAAATACCTTTAGAATTGCGCGGCCAAATGCACTTTTGACAGAGCGGACATCATACATATCGACGATTGCCCCCATTTCTCGCATTTTGTCTGCAATCTTATTTTCATACCTAAAAAAAGCCGGCGAAAAGAAAAGTATCTTCTTTCCACTTATCTCTGTCTCACTTATTGTTTCTCCTCTTTGCATCTAGATACTCTTTCACCTCGTCTATAATCCCAACCTGAAAGTTCCTTGGAGTATATCCAAAAGCCTCAGCCGCCGCTTTATACGGATATGCTCTCGGTTCACACAAGCGCTGGACTTTTTCCCTATAATCCTTTTTTCCCAAGGTTAAACCATAGACAAGCCATGCCCCTGAATATGCCAGCCAATATGGACAACTGACAAATACAACTTTCTTTTCCAGATTCTTTCCGATTTCCATCAACATATCCTTTAATAGAATCGGTTCACCGCCAGACAGCACAAAGTCTTTATCAGCAGTTGTCTCTTCGTTCATGATTACTTGATAATACGCTTTGCCTAAGTCTTTATAATGGACTGGCTGAAGCTCATAGCTTCCTTTGTTTACAACTGGCATGACAGGCAGTTTATCCACCATTTTGATAAAAGTAATCACATTCTTATCCGCAATATTTCCGTATATCATTGTTGGACGAAGTATTGTAAGAACTATATTATGCTTTTTACAAATCATACGGACAAACGCATCTATACGGCGGTATTCTTCACCGGCAGCTTTATACTTTGAATATACTCCTGTCGTATGAACAAGTATAAGACGGCGAACCTTACAGTATGCCGCCGCTTCCGCCACTTCTTTAGACCAGTGGATTCCCGCTGCATGCACAACCGTATCCGCCTCTTTGAAAGCTTCTTTTAATTCAGAAACTTCCGTTAGTTTACATGTAACCTTTTCAATGTCAGGAATCCGTTTGTCCAATTCTTTTGTATCTGAAGATTCCCGAACAACCGCCCTGATTCCGTCTGGAAACATTTGTTTTATTATTCTAATATTTTCCCCTATATGTTTGGCTAACGAACCTCCTGATTTTTTCCCTGTAACACCAGTAAGGACTAATATTTTATTCATTCAATATCTCCTTCGTGTTTATGCCTACTCGTGCCACCTTCCACAATTCCCTCACCTCTAGCCACAGAAAAAATCGTACCCATGAAACAGCGGCAATCAAATAGGAATGCTTTCAAGCCGCCTTGGTTCAGCATTTCTATATATTCTCCATCAAATTTTGCTTTCACAGGAATTTCAAGTTCATCTCTCCCATTGATCTGCGCCCATCCAGTGAGCCCTGGTCGTACACGATTCGCAGCATATTTATCTCGCTCTTCTATAAGGTCCTTTTGATTCCACAGAGCAGGTCGGGGACCTATAATACTCATTTTCCCAATAAAAATATCCCAAATCTGAGGTAATTCATCAAGACTAGATTTTCGAAGAAATTTTCCTACCCTGGTTATATATTGATCCGGATTCTCAAGCATATGTGTTGGCATATCATGCGGCGTAGATACCTTCATAGAACGAAACTTATGAAGTTGGAAGTATGTCTTTCCTCTGCCTACTCGCTTCTGTTTAAAGAACACTGGTCCTGGATCATCGATGACAATAGCAAGCGCCAAAATAAAATACAGCCAAGATAACATAACTAATCCTAATACACTTAGAACAATATCAATCAGTCGTTTTATATATCTCTCATACATCCTTCTCCATAATCTCCAATCCCGCTAGGAGATACCTGATATTCTTGCCTTTCGGCATCTGAAGTCTCGCCATCCTCTTATGCCGGTCAATTTTACAAATGTGTGCCTCTACTCCCTTTAGTGGCCCCTCTGTGACTACGGTAACTCCGCCAAAGATGACACCTTTGGACATTCCCATATGTTTTTTCTTTCCGCATAAGAATCTCAAAAACTTTTCCTCTTCCAAACTAACCTTTAGAATATCCTTACTTCTCCCTATTACCTCCCAGTTTTGTCTTAACTCGTATTTCAGAACATTTTCATTCTCACTCTCCAGCAGCACATTTGCCGGAAATACCAATTTTTTTTCCAAATGCCACGCCCCTTGATAACGACGCATACAGTCATATGTCAAAAGAAATGTATCCTGTATTGCTTCTTCTGAAAAAAAATTTCTGCACAAATCTAATGTTTTTTGTTCTTCCTGTCCTTGACAGGGAAGTAAGTACCAGATATCAATCCCTCCAACTTCGTAGAGTATCATCCTCTGCGAAAAATATTTCAAATGAACATATTTATTGTAAACATCTAAAGCTGATAAGTCAATACCTAAAATGGTTTTGTAATAATTTAGTAAAAATTTTAGTGAAAATATAAGTGGAACAACAGTAAAATATAGTGATTTATGTGTGAAATCAAAATGTTTTAAAGAATAATCTGAATAAATGAGTGGCGAATCCATGAGAAAATTTCGCAGAGGATGATACTCTGCGAAATTTTAGTTTAAGATATCCGCAAAGATCATTCTAAACAAAAAAGGAATAGCTGTAATTGACCCTTTCGTCATTACAGCTATTCCTTTTTTGTTCACAAAACACTTAAATTATAAAAAGCAAGCTATCAAAAATAACCCAGTCGATTCCACACACCCCTCAACAAATTCCCCTCATAATAACTCATCGGCGGCTTCCCCGGAAAATCCTTAACCATCCTCCATATATAATAAAGAATCATAAAAACCAAAAGCAAGCTAAACAAAAGCTTTAAGCCCTCCCCCATCTTGCGTTTACAAATGTAGCGGTTCCAGCAAAAAACCCCTGCATACCCGACAATCAAGTAAATAAAGGGATGCAGCAGGAACGCTTGCGCAAAATCACCTCTAAGCAAAAGAAAACCAGCCCTCGTCAACCCGCACCCCGGACATGGCAGCCCCGTAATCACCACCATAGGACAAAGACTATACAGATAATTTTTCCCAACTACAAAATAGGCGATTATCAACATAATCGCCCATTTAACAGCCTTCATATCTTCCCATAACAGCATGACAGCATCATAGACCGTCTCTTTCAAAGTACGTCTCATATTAATTCCACACTTCTCCATCTGTCATCCTTCAAAAATTCTGACTGTGCAGCTAAAATCAATCCCCAAACTAACTGCACAGTCAAAGCTGTTTATATAAAAACCCCCAAACTTCAAAGCTCCTACAAAATAATCTTCTTCGGACACTTCTCAGCGCACTTGCCGCAATCTGTACATTTCTCCGGATCAATATGCGCAACATTACCTTCCACCTTAATCGCATCAGACTCACAGACCTTCTCACACATCTTACATCCGATACATCCAACGGAACAAGCCTTCATTACATCCTTACCTTTATCTCTGGAGCTGCACTGCACCAGATGCTTCTGGTCATAGGGAACAAGCTCAATCAGCTTCTTCGGACATACGGCAATACACTTTCCGCATGCTTTACATGCATCCTTATCCACAAGGGCAATTCCGTCCACGATATGAATTGCATCAAAAGGACAAGCCTTCACACAGCTTCCTTCGCCAAGGCACCCATAATTACAGGACTTAGGTCCCCCTGCCTGCATCATATTCACCATAATACAGTCATTCAGGCCGTGATACTCATAATCCTTTCCTGCCTTATCACAGGTTCCTCCGCACTTCACAAACGCAACCTGACGTACGCTGTTGCCGGCTTCCACGCCCATAATAGCGCCAATCTTTTCTGCCACTGGCGCGCCGCCTACCGGACATCCGCTAATCTCCGCCTCGCCCTTGACAATCGCCGCCGCAAGGCCGGAACATCCTGCATAACCACAGCCGCCGCAGTTATTTCCAGGAAGCACTCCTGTGATGGCTTCCTCTCTCTCGTCTACTTCTACCGCAAATTTCTTGCCTGCGACTCCCAGGAACACACCAATGAACAAACCGGTGCCGCCCACAATCACAGCAGCAATTATAATACCTGTAACACTCATCGTTACGCCCCTTCCTATATGAGTCCTGAGAATCCACAGAACGCAATCGCCATAAGAGTTGCTGTTACCAGCACGATTGGCGTCCCCTGGAAGGACTCTGAAATGTCATTGTACTCAATCTTCTCACGGATTCCCGCCATGATCACGATTGCGATCAGGAATCCAATAGAGGTTCCAATACCATAGATTACACCTTGAAGGATACTATACTCTTTCTGTACATTGGTCAACGCAACACCGAGTACAGCACAGTTTGTCGTAATCAAAGGCAGATACACACCAAGCGCATTGTAAAGCGGCGGCATTGCCTTCTTAAGGAACATCTCCACGAACTGAACCAACGCCGCAATAATCAGGATGAATACAATCGTCTGCAAATATTCAAATCCCAGCGGCGACAATATAAACTTATAGATCAGACCTGTTACAAGTGAAGCGATTGTGATAACGAACACTACCGCTCCGCCCATGCCGGCTGCCGTATCTACCTTCTTGGATACACCAAGGAACGGGCAAATCCCCAAGAACTGGCTGAGTACAACGTTATTCACAAGGGCTGATCCAATTGCAATAATCAATAATTCTTTCATCTATGTACCCCTCCTACTTTTCATTTCCCGTCGGGAAAACTTTACCGCTGCACGCACCATTGCCGCAGGAAGCACATCCTTCTCCACATCCTGCTGATTCCACAACTTTCTTTCCTTTTTTAGCCGCATTGTTCTTCACCTTATTCTGCAAAGCTACAAGGAATGCCAGCACCAGAAATGCTCCCGGAGGAAGAATGAATATGGTAACAGGCACGTAACCGCCCTTTCCTGCCGCTGCATCCGCAAGGGGAAGAAGCTGCTGTCCAAAGATTGCACCTGTACCAATCACTTCACGGACAATACCAATAGCAGTCAGGCCCACGGTAAAGCCAAGTCCCATACCGATACCATCAAAGATGGACGGCAAGACAGGGTTCTTAGAGGCATAACTCTCAGCACGGCCAAGAATAATACAGTTTACCACAATCAGCGGAATGTAAATTCCAAGAGACGCATACAGACTCGGAACAAAACCTTCCAGCAGGAACTGTACAATGGTTACGAAGGATGCCACTACTACGATAAACGCCGGCATTCTGACAGAATCCGGAATCACCTTACGCAGCATAGAAATCAGCATATTTGACAGTACAAGTACAACCGTCGTAGAGAGGCCCATACCTATACCGTTTATGGCGGACGTCGTTACCGCCAGGGTCGGACACATACCCAACATCAGCACGAAGGTAGGGTTTTCTTTGACCAGACCGTTATAAATTCTTTCGGTACAATTATTCATCTTTCTACCTCCTATTGAAATGCAGCCTGATAATATCCAAGGGCCGCATTAACGGCTCCCGTCACGGATCTTGACGTAATGGTCGCGCCGCTCAATGCGTCGATGGGCTCCCCGTCCCCGCCATCCTTAGATACCACAAACTTCTCTGTCTGTTTTCCTTCATATTGTCCATAGAACGAAGCCTCAGTCGCCTTCATTCCAAGACCAGCCGTCTCGTTGATAGACAGGATGGAGACTCCGTTCACTGTGCCGTCGCTGGTAATGCCCACAGTAACTTGGATACTTCCTCCGAATCCATCCTTATCCGTCGCCGTAACTACATAACCTGCGTCGCCTACGGTGCAGGCTTCATCGATCGTACCGTTTACTCCCATATCAGAAAGCGCCTGCTCTGCCGCCGCCTGGTCAAGCTCCACCTGCTCAAAATCGCTGATGTCAGCCTCCGGAAATACCTTCTGCCATGCCTCTTTCTTCTCTGTTTCTTTTGCCTGGGCAATGGGAGCCTTCGTGACCTCATAAACCAGCCCAAGTCCAAGACCTGCAACCAGTGTGATCATCGTCAGAATTAATGTATTTTTCACTATTTTATTCATTATTTCTCTCCTCCTTTACCAAATGGTTTTGGAAGAGTAGCCTTCTCGATCAACGGTACTAAAAGGTTACTAATGATGATCGCATAAGATACACCTTCCGCGGAACCGCCAAAGAGACGGAACAGGCCTGTCAGGATACCAAGGAGCGCACCGTAGACAAGCTGGCCTTTCTTTGTGATCGGTGAAGTTACATAATCGGTTGCCATAAACCATGCACCCAGCATCAGGCCGCCTCCGCACAGATGTGCGGTAATATACTGCGGATCAAAAAATCCTACCTCTGGATTCGCAAACTGCCCGAAGATACCGATGAATATGACAAAGGTCACAATATAGGTCCCCGGAATCCGAAGGTCAATAATCCCCATCAGAATCAGGAAAATAGCTCCGATGATAATCGCAATCACCGAGGTCTCGCCAATGGTTCCCGGAATCTGTCCAATCAGCATGCTCATGCTGTCCACCATCTCACCGCTCTTTAGCTGTGCCAGCGGTGTCGGCCCTGACACGCCGTCATGGATAAATGTCGTCATCTGGCTGGTAAATGAGATTAACAGAAAGCACCTTGCTCCAAGGGCCGGGTTCATGAAGTTCTGTCCCAGACCTCCAAAGAGCTGCTTTACAATCAAAATTGCAAAGACACCGCCGATTACGCCCATCCACCACGGCGCGGATGCCGGCATATTCAGACCAAGCAGCAATCCGGTAACCACTGCGCTATAGTCATTGATGGTAATCTTTTTATGCATTAATTTCTCATATATGTATTCCGTCAGTACCGCAGATGCTGTCGTACAAATCAGCATCACAAGGGCTGACACTCCAAAGTTCCATACACCGAAAGCTGAAGCCGGCAGCAGCGCAATCGTCACATAGAGCATAATCTTGCTTGAAGTAACTTTGGAACGAATGTGTGGTGAAGATGACATTTTTAACTTGTTCTCACTCACGTTTGTTCACCTCTTCCTCTCTTTTCATTTCTTATATCTTTACTTCTTCTTGCGGTTGGCCAGCGCAATCTTTCTCATGGATCCGATTGCCTGCTTCAGCGGACGCTTTGCAGGGCATACAAAACTGCAGGAACCACATTCCATACACTCTAACCCTTCAAATTTCGTAAATGTTGCCTCGTCATGGTGCTCTGCATAATCTGCAAGTCTTGACGGAATCAAACGGCTTGGACAGGCATCCACACAGCGGCCGCAGTTAATACATGCTGTCGGCTCAAACTCTGCGACTTCATCCTTCGTAAGGCAGAGAATAGAAGATGAGGTCTTCGTGATCGGTACATCCAGCGAAAACATAGAGAAGCCCATCATTGGTCCTCCGGAGATTACCTTCTCAGGCTCACTCTTATATCCGCCTGCCGCCTCAATCAGCTCTGCCTGATTCAGCCCAAAAGGAACACGGAAATTCCCCGGGGCGTTCACAGCGTCGCCGCTTACAGTGGTCACACGGTCCATAGACGGTTTTCCTTCTGCTACAGCCTCATAGATGCTAATCATCGTTGCAACGTTATCAACCACACATCCAGCATCTGCCGGAAGCATAGCAGAATTAATAGCCCTTCCGGTCGTCGCATAGATTAACTGACGCTCACCGCCTTGAGGATACTTAGTTTTAAGCGCGAGCACCTCTATGCGTGGCTCATCCTTAGTCAGCTCTTTTAATTTCTCAATACAATCCGGCTTATTATCCTCCACCCCAAAGATGCCCTTTGCATTATCAAAAAGCTTAAGGATAATCTTCATGCCGCCTACCAGCTTCTCTGGTATCTCCAGCATACATCTGTAATCTGCTGTGATATATGGTTCACATTCTGCACAGTTTGCTATAATATAATCAATCTTATCCGGTTCCTTAGGTGAAAGTTTCACTTTGGTGGGGAAACCTGCGCCTCCCATACCAACCACTCCGGCAGTACCAATCGTGTTCAGTATCTCTTCCTTCGTCATCTCCTCAAGTGGCTTGACAGCCGGATACTCCACCTCTTCATATTCACCGTCGTTCTCGATCACAATACTGTTGACCGTTCCCCCTGTCGGGTTTAAGTGAGGAACAATCGCTTTCACCTTTCCAGAAACCGACGCATAAATTGGAGCAGACACAAACCCTCCGGCTTCTGCAATCATCTGGCCCTTTAAGACACGATCACCGACTGCTACTACCGGATTGGCAGGAGCACCGATATGTTGAGAAACCGGATACACCAGATCCCCTTTGGGTTTTACTTCGACAATCGCCTTATCTTTCGCCAGGCTTTTGCCGTCATCCGGGTGGATTCCACCCTTAAACGTTAACAATGCCATCCCTTTATCCTTCCTTCCTATTTTCTCTTTTTATACTATACAACAAAATCCCCTATTGATCTAGTAGATTCCAGTATTTCCTTGTATATTTCCCCGAACATCTTGTCGAATTTTTAACGGAACAGACGCAAAAAAAGGATAGAACCTTTGAAGGGTCCTATCCCTATACATATACGCAATTCAGCTTTTTATTACTCTGTATCGTCTGCAGATGAACCCTCAGATGAGCTCTCCAAAACTTTCATACTAAGGCTGATCTTCTTCTCCGCAACATTCAAATCCACAATCTTTGCCGTAATCTCCTGACCTACAGACAGCACGTCTGAAGGCTTATCCACATGCGCCCTTGCAATCTGAGAAACATGAAGTAATGCGTCAACGCCCGGAGCCAGCTCAATAAATGCACCGAAATCTGTCATCCTTGCCACTCTTCCTTCAATCACAGTTCCCACTGCAAAATTCTCTGCAGCATTCGCCCATGGATTGCTCTCTGGGAATTTCAGGCTGAGTGCAATCTTGGTGTCGTGAATCTCCTTAATCATGACTTCCAGCTTCTCGCCAACCTTGAATACCTTCTTAGGATTCTCAACACGTCCCCAAGACATCTCTGAGATATGAAGAAGTCCGTCGACTCCTCCCAGATCCACAAACGCACCGAAATCTGTTACATTCTTAACAGTACCTTCCATCCTGTCGCCTGTTTGAATCCTTGCAAAAAGCTCTTTCTGCTTTTCTGCACGCTCTGCAACAAGCAACTGTCTTCTGTCACCGATTACACGGTTTCTTCTCGGATTGAACTCACTGATTACAAACTCAATCTCCTGTCCCTGATACTTGCTCAGATCCTTCTCATACGTATCAGAAACCAGACTCGCCGGGATAAATACCCTTGCTTCTTCGACTACGACGCTCAATCCGCCTCCGAGAATCTGCGCAACAGGAGCCTTTAATACTTCGTGATTCTCAAACGCTTCCTTAAGCCTCTCATTGCCCTTCTCGGCAGCAAGCCTTTTGTACGTCAATAACACCTGACCTTCGCCATCATTAACCTTCAAGACCTTCGCAGTCATGGCGTCCCCCACTGACACCATCGTAGTCAGATCTGCATTCGTCTCGTTCGTGTACTCGCTTCTTGTGATGATACCGTCTGCCTTGTAACCTATATTCAAGATGATTTCATCGGGCTTCACATCGATGACAGTACCATCTACAACCTCTCCATTTCTTATTGTCTTGAAAGACTCTTCCAACATTTGTTCAAAAGTTAATTCTGACATAATTTTGAACCTCCTCAATTATAATATTGGGCGTGGATGCCCCTGCTGTAATACCTACTGTTTCCACGGACCTTAATTGATTCACATCCAAATCGTCAAGTGTCTGTATATAGTACGTATTCAAACATTCGTTCTTGCATATTTCAAATAGCTTCTGAGTATTGGAGCTGCGGCTGTCCCCTATTACCACCATAGCTTCCACTCTCCCTGCAATCCGGCGCGCTTCTTCCTGTCGTTCTTTCGTCGCATTACAAATCGTATTTAAAACAATTATATCATAACCCTTTTTATCAAGAATTTCAACTAATTCTTTGAATTTCTTGTAATTAAATGTCGTCTGGGCTACAACGCACACTTTCCTGCCCTCTTCCTCCATCCGAAAATGCTCTGCTTCCTCCGCCGATTGGATAACGCTTACCCTCTCCTTCGACCAGCCTCGGATGCCCTCAACCTCTGGGTGGCTACTGTTTCCTATGATGACAATATGAGAGCCTTTTTTACTTTCTTCGTCAACTATCCTGTGAATCTTCTTCACAAAGGGGCAGGTTGCATCGACACAGGTAATGTTCTTTTTTTCTATTAAGTCATAAATATGCCGGGCCACTCCATGGGAACGGATGACCACGACACCGTCGTCAAGCCCTTCAAGCTCTTCTTCGGAACGAATGACCTCGACACCCTGTTTCTGCAAATCCTTAATGACTTCCTCATTGTGGATGATGGGACCGTAGGTATAGATTTTACGGCCTTTATGGCATCTGGCCTGCTCATAGACTGTCTCTACCGCACGCTTGACACCGAAACAGAAACCAGCAGTCTTCGCTAACTCAACATTCATAGTCTCTCCTTCACGTTTATTTTATCGGCACAACTGTGAAATTCTCTGCACCACTTCCTCAATCGTCATGTCCGAGCTGTCCACCAGGACGGCGTCCTCGGCTTTCTTAAGGGGCGCCGTTTCACGGTTCATATCCCGCGCATCCCGCTCCTTAATATCCCTTGCGATCTCGTCGAAATCACAACTCTCTCCTTTTGCCGTCAGTTCATCAAAGCGGCGTCTTGCGCGGGTTTCTACACTTGCGGTCAGATAAATCTTCACATCTGCATTGGGAAGTACACAAGTTCCAATGTCTCTTCCGTCCATGATTACGTCCTGGGTTCTGGCAATCTCCCTTTGAAGATCTAAAAGTTTCTCACGTACTCTTGGAATGACGGAGCATTGGGAAGTCATCCTGCCCACCGCCTCGTCCCGTAACCTTCCGGTGATATTCACCCCATTCAGATACACTTGCTGAGTCCCGTTTTCATAACAAATCTGAACCTCCGCATCCTTACAGGCTTCAATCACCTTGTCTGTCTCCTCCGCCTTTATCCCTCTGTCGAGGAAATGTATGGCAAGTCCACGGTACATGGCTCCTGTGTCTACGTAGATATACCCTTTTTTTTCGGCCACCAACTTGGCAATGGTACTCTTTCCAGCGCCGGCCGGTCCGTCAATTGCTACATTGTATCCCATATTCTCTATTCTCCTGTTCCGACATATTGTCTGTATTTTTTATCTATACAAAGGGTATACTGCTTCCCGCCGCATATCCTGTAGACCATGCAATCTGCAAGTTAAACCCTCCGGTCAATGCATCCAAATCCAGCACTTCGCCCGCGAAATACAGTCCTTTGACATATTTCGACTCCATCGTCCCCGGCTGTATTTCCTTCGTCTTAACGCCTCCCCGGGTAATAATCGCCTCGTTGTAATCCCTAAGTCCGGTGAGCGTCATAGTCAGATGTTTAATCTGGTGTACGAACCTTTGCCGCTCCTCCTTGGAAATGACATTGACTTTTTTCTCGGGAGGAATCCCGCTTAATTCTACCATAACCGGAAGCAATTTGGAAGGGAACAATTTTCCAAGTGCATTCTTAAACTGTCGGTTCTGATTCTCCTCAAAGTCTCTTCGCACCCTCTGATCCAGTTGTTCTTCCAAAAGCCCAGGCTTTAAATCAATCTCAAGCCTTAATTCCCGGTCTTTCAATTTCTGGCCCACGAAACTGCTGGCGCTCAAGATTATCGGTCCGCTCACTCCATAATGAGTAAATAACATTTCTCCAAACTCCTGATACAGCCGCTTCTTTCCCTGATAAATAGAGGCTGACACATTTCTGAGGGAAAGTCCCATAAGCTCCCTCACCCAGTTTTCCTTCACCTCCATCGGCACAAGAGACGGCATACACGGGGTGAGCGTATGCCCACATTCACTGGCAAAACGATACCCGTCTCCTGTGGACCCTGTGGACGGATAAGACAAGCCTCCTGTGGCCACAATACAGGCGTCTCCGCTGATATACTCTCCACAAGCCAGCTCTGCATGTGAAAACTCCCCATTTTTGACGGATATCCTGACAGCCTCCTCCTTAAGTCTAACCTGAACCTTCAGCCGCTTCATCTCCTTCTCCATAGCCCGAATCACATCAGAGGAATGGTCGGATACCGGAAATACCCGCTCTCCCCTCTCTATCTTAGTGCGTACTCCCAGTTCCTCAAAGAATTGGATGACCTCCTGGTTCGTGCAGCCATAAAAGCTGCTGTACAGAAACCTGGGGTTACTGACCACTGAAGAAAGCAGCGTCTCCATATCACAAGCATTGGTAATATTACATCTGCCTTTTCCTGTGATAAACAGCTTTTTTCCTAATCTTTCATTCTTCTCAAACAAGCAGACCTTATGTCCGTTCCTCGCCGCCGTAATCGCGGCAAACATTCCTGCCGCACCGCCGCCAATCACTAAAACCTTACTCATTACGCTCCTCCTGCGTCCCGGACAGCTCCATCTTCTCCCCCACCATATTCAGCTCATCCTTACTGTACACCTGATACTCGTCCCAGATTTCTTCCAGCGTCTCAAGGGTCGTGATGACCTCCTTCTGTTTTTTCATGCACAATGCCACCACCAGCGCATTTACCACACTTAGGGGGGCAACCAGCGAATCCACAATGGAAGCCATGTCGCTGCGCGCAATCAGATTGCAGGAGGAATATAGGGTCATGGGAGAATGAACACTGTCTGTCAGGGTAATTACTTTGGCCTTCCGATTGCTGGCATACTCTAATGCTTTCAGTGTACGCATGGAATACCGCGGGAAACTAATCCCGATAATGGCATCTTTCTCATTAATCCTAAGCATCTGCTCGAAGATTTCACTGGGACTGCTGGTATTCACTGCCACCACTTCCTCACACACCAAGTTCAGATAAAAACACAGGAAACTTGCAAGAGGCGCGCAGCTTCTGATTCCCACCACATAGATTTTCCTGGCGTTCAGAATCGTATCTACTGCCATTTCAAAGGTTTCATGGTCGATTGCCTCCATAGTCAGTTTGATCTTCTCAATATCCGAATGTAACACGCTTGCCAAGATTTCTCCTTGGCTGATTCTTCCATATGTCACTTCCATACGCTGAATGGAATTTAGCTTTGTCCGCACCATCTCGCCAAGGGCCTTCTGAAATCCCGGATATCCCTCATAGCCAAGCGCCATGGCAAACCGCACTACCGTAGATTCACTGACACCCACCTCTTCTCCCATCTTAGCCGCCGTCAGAAACGCCGCCTTATCATAGTCCTTTTGGATGAAATCAGCAAGCTTTCTCTGACCTTTACTAAATTTGGGATATCCATCCTCTATCTTATTTAACAATTCATTCTTGCTTCGCATTTAACAAAAGCCTCTTTCCATTATCTTTTACACCGTTACTATTATATAGCCTCCCCTATAAACATTCAAGAGGCTATATAACTTTGATTATTACAAAATTACGGAACAAAACTTCTACGTTTTGTTCCGTAATTTTAAAACATCTATAAAAATAACTCACGAAATATCTCCGCATCTGTGACATGACACAAAATGCTCCACTTCCATCTGAACCAAGGGCGGCTCTTCTAACCTGCATTTTTCAACTGCATACGGACATCGGTTCTGAAAACGACATCCTGACGGCGGATTAATCGGACTGGGAATCTCACCTGCCATACGGATTCTCACTTTCTTCTCTTCTACATGCGGGTCCGGAATCGGAATTGCCGATAACAACGCTTTTGTATACGGATGCTCCGGTTTGTTATAAAGATTCTCCGATGTTGTAATCTCCATAATCTTTCCCAGATACATTACCATAACCCTGTCTGAAATATGCTTTACCATCGAAAGATCATGGGCTATGAACATGTATGTAAGCCCTTTCTCCTTCTTAAGCTTTTCAAGCAAATTCACAATCTGAGCCTGAATGGAAACGTCTAATGCAGAAATAGGTTCATCACAGACAATAAATTCTGGCTCTACAGCAAGCGCCCTTGCAATCCCAATCCTCTGTCTTTGTCCGCCGGAAAATTCATGTACATAACGGGTGCCGTAAGATGCATCAAGACCAACTGTAACCAGAAGTTCTCCCACCCTCTTTTTTATCTCCTCTTCTGAGCCAGCAAGTTCATGTGCCCGGATTCCTTCTGCAATGATCTCACTAACCTTCATCTTTGGGTCCAGAGAGGCGTAAGGGTCTTGAAAAATAATCTGCGCCTGCTTCGTAAATTGCCTTCTCTTTTCCCCTTTCATCTGATGAACATCTTCCCCCCTGTACAATACCTGTCCATCCGTCTTCTCATAAAGACCGATGCAGGTCCTTCCACACGTCGTCTTTCCGCATCCCGATTCCCCTACAACTCCTAATGTCTCTCCTTTACGGATATAAAAGGAAACCTCATCCACCGCTTTTAGGGTCTTTTTCTTTCCTACTTTAAAATATTTTTTTAACCCGCTTACCTCCAGCAAATTTCTGTCTTTATCTGTCATCATCTATCCCCCTTCTGTAACCAGCAGCAAACCTCATGCCCCTTCGTCAATTCTACCCTTTCCGGAAATGTTTGCTCGCAAACAGGAAGTTTTTTCTTACATCTGGCTGCAAATGGACATCCAGTCGGCGGCTTAGCCATATTCGGCGGAGCTCCCTCTATGGTTTCTAAGGTTTCCTCTGAAACATCCAGTCTTGGTACGGCACGAAGAAGCGCTTCTGTATATGGATGAGCCGGATGATAAAAGATATCTTCAGAACTTCCTTCCTCTACAACCTTTCCTGCATACATTACGATAATGTTTTGGGCAAAATTCGCAACGATTCCCAGATCATGAGTAATCAATATGATTGTCATGCCATGGGTCTTTTGAATGTCTTTCATCATCTCTAAGATGTCCGCCTGAATCGTTACATCCAAAGCAGTCGTTGGTTCGTCTGCAATCAAAAGCTTGGGATTCAGTGTAAGCGCAATCGCAATCATTACTCTCTGACGCATACCTCCTGAAAATTCATGCGGATATTGCTTCATACGCATAGCTGCATTTGGAATACCTACAAGTTCAAGCATTCGGATTCCTTCCTGCCAGGCTTCTTTTTTGGGTACTTTTTTATGTACTAATATTTTTTCTGTTATCTGTTTCCCGATATTCATGGTTGGATTCAAGGCCGTAAGCGCATCCTGAAAAACCATGGAACACCCTTGCCCCCGATAATTTTCCCATTGTTTCTCTGTATATTCCAGAATATTCTCGTCTCGGAAAAATATTTTACTTTCTTTCGAGACAATCCCCGGCTTATTAATCAAGCCCATAATACTTTTTGATGTGACAGATTTCCCACATCCAGACTCACCCACAATGGCCGTTACATTTCCTTCCTCTATTTCAAAAGAAATATTTCTAACCGCCTGCACTTCTCCCGCATAAGTCCGGAATAGAACAGACAGATTCTCTACTTTTAATATCGCATCCATAATTATCCTCCCGACTTATTTCACCAATTTCGGATCAAGTATCTGTTGAAGCATATCCCCCAGTACGTTAAAGCACAACACTGTAACTAAAATCATAGTTCCCGGCACTACTGCAAGAATCGGATTGTGAAGAATATATTGCTGGGCGCTCTGGAGCATACTTCCCCAGGAAGCCATAGGCAACTGGACACCATATCCCAGGAAGCTAAGCGCCGACTCATCCAAAATCGCATTTGCGATACTAAGACTGGCCGCTACGATAATCTGCGGCATAAGATTTGGAATAATATGCCTCCAGATAATAGTTTTCTGCCGCACTCCCAAAGCATTTGCCGCCAGCACAAAATCCCGTTCTTTCAAAGTCAATGTCTGGGCTCTTACGACTCTTGCTACTCTGGTCCAGGAAAAGGATGCCAGCATAAATACCAGCGTCACCATGTTCCTTGGCATGAAGGAGTACACGACAATAATAAACAAAAGACTTGGCACAGACAAAAATACATCCACAACCCTCATACAGACCATATCAACTTTTCCGCCTTTAAAACCACTGAACGTCCCAATCAGAGTTCCTATCACAACTGCCACGCACATGGCAGCAAATCCTACCATCAAGGATACTCTTCCCCCATATAATGCCCTGGTAAATGTATCCCTTCCCAGTTCGTCCGTTCCTAAAATATGCGTTTTGCTAACCTCCTCAAGCTTTTCGGCAACATTTACCGCATCCGGATCATAAGGCGATAATGGCGCCAGCAAGGAGGCAAGGATTATCACCATAAGCAGTATCGTACATACGACTGTCATTTTATTGGAAAAGAATAATTTTTTCATTGCTTTCTTATCCATCTTACTTCTCCCTTCCTTGCTTGATTCTTGGATCTGCAAATCCATACAGCAAATCTGCCAGGAAATTTCCAACCAAAAGCACCATACATGCCAACATTGTAATTCCCATAATCATCGTATAATCACGGCTGTTAATCGCATCCAGACACAGGGTGCCAAGTCCTGGCCATCCAAAAACAGACTCGACAATAAACGAACCTGTAATCAATGTTCCAAAGTTCATACCCACCATAGTAATAATCGGAAGCAAGCAGTTTTTAAGCACATGCCCCCGCAGCACCCGCATTTTGGGGACTCCTTTGGATATTGCCGTCATGACATACTCTTCCTCTTTCTGTTCAATCGTATTTGACCGAATATATCTCACAAAAACGGCTGTATTGTTCACACTCAGTACAATCACAGGCAAAACTCCATGACGTATTACATCCATAGCAGAATTTACCCCTATGGTACGCATTCCCGCACTGGGAAACCAGCTTAAATGCAAAGAAAACACAATGATCAGCATGATTCCAAACCAGAATGCCGGAAGAGAGATACCCAGATAGGAAATTCCACTGATAATATTATCAATCCACTGATTCTTATAATATCCGGCCAAAAGGCCAAGAGGAATAGAAATCAATATTGACAGCAAAAGGGCCGCCCCCATTAAACCTATTGTATTTGGAAGTCGATCAAGAATCTGCGTCTTAACCGGCTGATGGTTGCTGATTGACAACCCCCAATCCCCTTTCAGCATCTTTCCGGCCCAGTTTACATATCTCTGTGCAACATTTCCATTCAACCCTAACGCCTCTCTCATATCATTCAACTGTTCCTCTGTCATTTTGTATGAAGAAACAGCCGGCGATGTATACAGATACAGTGGATCTCCCGGTGAAAAATATATGATTGAGAATGCAAACATAGATACAAACACTAGCACAAGCAGCGTCTGCGCTAATCGCTTAATTATAAAGTCTTTCATCCCATCTCTCCTCGTATAGTAGAAATAGATTCTGCCAAAACAGAATCTATTTCCCCAGACCTTCTATTCTTTTCTATTTATTCAAAATAAAGTTTTGTGTAGTCCTCAAACACAGGTGTTGTCGTATATTCTTCCGCTCCCTTAAGATTCGATGTCGTTACAAAACAGTAGCTTGGATAAGCAATTGGATAGACCAGATATTCTTCCTGCGCTTTCTTCTGTAACTCAGAATAGATAGATGCTCTCTCTTCCATATCATTGGTAGCTCTTCCCTGCTTGAACAGCTCCAGAATCTCTTCACTCGTATCTACATTGATTCCCCAGGTTCCGTCATACATACCTGCAACAACTGAATCCGGATCTCCTGAAGCTCCATATTCATTCAAGTATAATTCATAATCTGCCTGATCTGTAAATACAACGTCAAAGAAACCATTAGCATCGATGCCTTCCAGTTCAACATTTACATCGATCTCTTTTAACTGCTGCTGGATCATCAAAGCTGTATCCTCCATAAAACCACGGTCTGTATTATAATGGAGTTTAATTGTCTTTCCTTCCAGCCCGGAACTCTTAGCCAGCTTTTTCGCTTCGTCGAGATCCTGCTCATATCCCTTCATGCTATCGTCATGGAAAAGATTCTGGCTGCTGAATATTGTATTGGCCGGAAGCCCCATTGCCTCTCCATATGCACCTTTTACAATCTCCTCCTGATTCAATGCCAAAAAGACCGCTTTCACTGCATCACGATTCTCCCATGTTGCACAATACTTATTCCATGCAAGATATTTTACCCGTCCCTCTGCAAGCTGATGCAGTTCTGCTCCATCTACATCCTTAAACTCTTCTGCCGTCGCGTCAGACGACACAAGAAGGTAATTAATCTCACCGTTCTTGAAAGCCACTTCCTGTGCGCTTGGGTCTGAAATTACCCGAAATACAACCTTCTCAATCTGCGGCGCACCGCCGTAATAATCGTCGAATTTCTCAAATACGACAGACTCACCATCATTAAATTCTGACAATTTGTAAGGTCCGGAACCAATATCCGTCAGATTTGCCTCTGCTGATTTGATATCTGTGTTGCCATCAAAGGCATGAGCCGGAATAATCTGCAATTTTCCCAGTACCTCAAAGTAAGATGCGGAAGGATTCGGTATCGTGAAATTGACTGTCAAATCGTCTACCTTCTCGTACTTCACCTTCTCCTCGCCGGCAAACACCACATTCGTGAAACCTGCACCGTTATCCGTATCTGCATTGCAGTCAGCTGTAAATATAACATCGTCAGCCGTAATCGGCTCTCCGTCATGCCACTTTAAATTATCCTTCAATTTAAGCGTATACGTCAAACCGTCCTCCGACACTTCACAGCTCTCTGCTAGATAATACCTTGTCTCATCATCCGCCACATAATACAATTCGTCAGAATATGGGGATAACTGAAGTGTCCCTTCCGCCATGGACTCTAACAATGGATTCAAGCTTGTCACTGTTGCCGATACCGGAATAATCAAGGTATCTGATTCCGTACCGCCGCTTTTTGTACCTTCCGTACTTCCGCCGCTTTCTGTCTGTTTCTCTCCGTCTGAACTTCCGCAGCCTACAAAGAGTGTTGACACCATCCCAAGGCAGAGAAGCAGAGTTACTAATCTTTTCTTCATATAATTCCTCCCTAAATAAGATTTAACAAAGAAATGGTAACATAAAAGTACGTTTTTTGTCGAATAGGTTATTTTTATAAACACTTTTATATATATACATTATCTATGATTTTTACTGCTGGTTAGACGCATTAAAAAAAACAGGAAGAAACCGCCAAAACAGTCTCTTCCTGTTATACTGAACTATTTAAACCGGATAACTCCCGTTCTTTGTATCCGCCATGGTCTGGTCAATCTTCGTCTGCTGAGCCTCTCTGTACTTAAAGAAGTCCGTAGCAACCTGCGGGAACAGCGCATAGGAAAGCACATCCTCCTCCTGCTGGCTCCACTGCTCACACTCCTTGCGCAGGGTATTAAGCTCATCCGGAATCAAGTCCGCTGGACGGCAGGTGATAACATCCGGATTCTCTCCCAGAACCTTCTTCTTCACATCTTCGTCAAAAGGCTTTACAGTTGCACCGTACTTGCCGCTTAAGATGTCCTTGGTCTCCTTGGTTGCCATCTTATAACGCTCGCCCATCAGAACATTGAATACTGCCTGTGTTCCCACAATCTGTGAGGAAGGCGTAACAAGGGGCGGCTCTCCAAGATCCTTACGTACCCTTGGAACCTCCTCCAGAACCTCGTAATACTTATCCTCCGCATTCTGCTCCTTAAGCTGTGAAGTCAGGTTGGACAGCATACCGCCAGGAACCTGATAAAGCAGAGTCTTGATATTCACGCCCATATTCTTCGGATTCAGCAGTCCGCTCTCGAGAGCAGCATCGCGAATTGGACGGAAATGATCTGCAATCTCTGAGAGAAGCCCTTGATCGAAGCCCGTATCATAAGGCGTACCCTTAAACGTCTCAACCATAACCTCGGTAGCCGGCTGCGACGTTCCAAGGGCGAACGGAGACATAGCCGTATCGATCACATCTACGCCCGCCTCTACTGCTTTCAGATAAGTCATAGAAGCTACGCCAGAGGTATAATGGGTGTGAAGCTGAATCGGAAGACTGGTCGCCTCTTTCAAGGCCTCAATCATCTCCGTAGCCTTATATGGAACCAAAAGCCCCGCCATATCCTTAAGACAGATGGAAGTAGCGCCCATATCCTCAATCTTTTTCGCAATATCCACCCAGTATTCCAGTGTATACGCATCGCCCAATGTATAGGACAGCGCAACCTGGGCGTCCGCCTTTTCCTTCACTGCCGCTGTAACCGCCGTCTGCAAATTGCGCAAATCGTTCAGACAGTCAAAGATACGAATAACATCGATTCCGTTTGCCACAGACTTTTGAACAAAATATTCTACCACGTCATCCGCATAGGGACGGTATCCCAAAATGTTCTGTCCGCGGAACAGCATCTGAAGCTTCGTGTTCTTGAAACCGTCACGGAACTTACGGAGACGCTCCCACGGATCCTCTTTTAAGAAACGAAGAGACGCATCAAAGGTCGCGCCGCCCCAACACTCTACAGAATGGTATCCTACCTTATCCATCTTCTCGACAATTGGAAGCATCTGTTCCGTCGTCATACGTGTGGCAATCAGAGACTGGTGCGCATCACGCAGAATGGTTTCCGTTATTTTAATTGGTTTTTTCTCTGCCATTTTCTATCCTCCATATTTTTAAATATACCTTGCCGGACAAAGTCCTCTTACATCACTCCGAAAATCGCCATAAAAGTTCCAGCCGCAACCGCCGTACCGATAACACCGGCTACGTTCGGCCCCATAGCATGCATCAGAAGGAAGTTGGTCGGGTCGGACTCAGCTCCTACCTTCTGAGATACTCTGGCCGCCATCGGAACCGCTGATACGCCCGCAGAACCAATCAAAGGATTCACCTTGCCGCCCGTAGCAACACACATAATCTTACCGAACAGGACGCCCGCCGCCGTTCCAAACATAAATGCAACTAAGCCAAGCGCCACAATTTTAAGCGTATCCCAGTTCAGAAATGCCTCTGCACTTGTAGTCGCTCCTACAGAAGTACCAAGCAAAATAACTACGATATACATCAATGCATTACTTGCCGTATCCGTCAACTGTCTTACTACCCCTGACTCACGGAACAGATTTCCCAGCATCAGCATACCAACCAGCGGAGCTGTGGTAGGAAGAATCACACAGACCACAATCGTAACAATGATTGGGAAAAGGATTCTCTCCAACTTCGTAACAGGCCTCAACTGCTCCATCTTAATCTTACGCTCTTTCTCCGTAGTCATCAGCTTCATAATCGGAGGCTGTATAATCGGCACCAGAGACATATACGAATATGCGGCAACCGCGATCGGTCCCATAATCGCCGTCTGTGACAGCTTACCCGCAAGGAAAATAGAAGTCGGTCCGTCCGCGCCGCCGATAATCGAAATCGCTGCCGCCGCCTTGTCCGAGAAGCCCATCCACATAGCGCCCAAATACGCCGCAAAAATACCAAACTGCGCCGCCGCACCCAGAAGGAAGCTCTTCGGGTTTGCAATCAGCGGCCCAAAGTCTGTCATTGCACCTACCCCAAGGAAAATCAGAGACGGCAGGATTGACCACTCGTCCAGCATATAGAAGTAATAGAGCAGCCCGCCCGTCCCGTTTGCCGCATCCTCCGCATGCAGCATGATATCCGGAAAGATATTCACCAGCAGCATACCAAATGCAATCGGCACAAGGAGCAGAGGTTCAAATCCATGTCTGATTGCTAAATACAGGAAAAAAACATGCAACCACAATC
>BLMJ01000136.1 GCA_011960625.1 Lachnospiraceae bacterium
AGTCTTCCTCTCTTTGTCATAGTGTTATTGAAAATTTTGCTACAGTACACAGAATACTACCCCTACAACCGATGCTAAGGACAAGGGTGCAACCGAGAAACCTGTGATTCCCTCCAGAGAATAAGTAAATAATTTTCGCACCGACCATTTCGTCTGTCCGGCACAGCGTCCCACATTCTGAAACTCCAGCCATTTCGTACGAAATCCTACCCACTCAAAGATTCCCTTAGAAAAACGGTTGTATTCGCTCATCCCAAGCACCGCCTCCACCATTTTTCGTTTCATCAGGCGATAATCTCTTGCGCCGTTTACAATCTCTGTCTTGGAGATGCGGTTGATAAATTTATAGAAGCTCTCTGACAAGAAGGAACGTATCTTCGGCTCTCCTGCCCGAGTGGAACGCCTGGTGGCCACACTGTCGTAATCCTCCTCCTTAAGAATCCGATACATCTCCGGCAAGAGTCCCGGCGGATCCTGCATATCCACATCCATTGTCGCCACATAATCTCCGCCGGCATTCTTAAGCCCTGCGTAGATTGCCGCCTCTTTCCCGAAATTTCTGGAAAAGGACAGATACCGGCAGCGTCCGTCCGTCTCATTCATTTTCTTCAATATCGAAAGAGTCCTGTCCGAAGATCCGTCATCCACAAAAATCAGTTCAAATTCTTCCCCAGACATCTCCCCCATGACCTTGCACATTGCACGATAGTACACCGGGAGGGCCTCTTCTTCGTTAAAACATGGAATTACAACGCTTATTCTGCTCATCTTGCATACCTCCTAAATCTAGTTTATCCTTGATGTCATATTTACTATATTTTTCCCTTCATGCAGATACTTTACACCGCATCTCTTAAGAAACGGCAAAAATAAATCTTAAAAATTCTTAAGAACTTCTAAGGTTTTCCAAAAAACTGTTATACTAAGATAAAAGCACATCACTCAAAAAAGGAGTCCTAGTAATGGAAGTATCACGCATCTTAATCGTAGACGACAACCCTGAGATACGGGAAATTATTCATATCCTTCTGGAAGGAGAAGGTTTTCTCATTGAGGAAGCAGCCGATGGGCAGCACGCCTTAGATCTTACAAAGAAACTAGATTTCGACCTGATTATCCTTGATATCATGATGCCTGGACTCAACGGATATCAGACCTGTATAGAAATCCGAAGGAACAGCAACGCACCCATTCTGTTCCTAAGCGCCCGCACTAAAGACAGCGATAAAACCCTGGGGTTCTCAAGCGGAGGCGATGATTATCTTGCAAAGCCTTTTTCCTACAATGAACTCATCAGCCGTTCTAAGGCGCTGATTCGCCGCTATCAAGTCTACCGTGGGAAGGATGCCTTTGCTGCTCCTTCTATGACCAGTACAGAGCTAATCTTCCATCACCTTAAGATTAATGAAGCGACGGAAGAGGTAACTTCTGACGGTACTCCCCTTGTGCTGACGGACACAGAATATGCAATGCTGCTGCTTCTTGTGAAGCACCGCCGCCAGATTTTCTCTGCACAGCATCTCTATGAGTCCGTGTGGAACGAGCCTTACTATTATGGGGCCAACAATACGGTCATGGTCCACATCCGTAATCTGCGGCTAAAAATCGAGAAAGATCCAAAGAATCCGGATCTGATTAAGACGGTGTGGGGAAAGGGGTATCGCTGTGATTAGACGATTTAAAAACTTAAAAATACGCACCCAATCTGCAATCGTCCTTCTATGCGCCTTGCTCATCGCGTTCACGCTCTTTGAACTGCTGTGGCTGAACAAATGGAATATCTGCGAAACTGCCGAAGACCTCAATCTCTTTTACACACAGATTAATGATAAAAGCTTCCGGAAAATGCTAAAAAAAGAAGCTCTCAACTACAATCTTCCGGAATCAGAGGAGGACGCCGAGGCAGTGGAGGCAATAAAGCCCTTCTTTGACCTCGTTAACGAATACACGGGCATCTATATCTATGATCGAGACGACGGCTTGTTCCTTGCCGGAAGGTTTGCGCCTGCCCTGGAAACCAATAGTTTCCTCTTTATCTTCAATATCGGTTACAGTCTCACAGGCGGCGACGGGGAATTGGTACAGAGCTTCCCTTTGGAATTTGCAAATGGGACGGCAGATATCATGATCTACAACTACGAACGGACTCTATTCATATACCCGTTTCTTTTTGTCTGTCTAGGCCTGACGCTTGCATTATTCCTTGTGATTGTTCTTCTCTTTCTGAATCAAAAGATACGGCAGATATTGATACTGAAGGACGAGATACTAACCATGTCCACAGGAGATTTGACTCATAAGACTGCCGATTTTGGCGGCAATGAGATTGGGATTCTTGCCACGGAGCTAAACCATCTGCGGGAATCCTTGTCTTACAATATCCAAAAGCAGCAGGAAAGCCACAAAGCCAATCAAGACCTGATTACCGCCCTTTCCCATGACCTTCGTACTCCCCTCACCATTTTAAACGGATATCTGGAGGTTCTGAAGCTTAAACGCAATCCCCAGGCACAGGAGGAATACTTAGACAGATGCCTGAAAAAAACAGAGGATATCAAAGAGCTTACAGACAGGATGTTCGAGTACGCACTGGTAGCGGAAGAAAACGAGAGTCCTAAGCTTTCTTGGCTTTCCACAGATTTTATCGGCCAATGTCTGACGGAAAACTGTGACTTTATCCGGCTTGCAGGGTTTACTTTGACCTTGAAGCTGCCTGAGTCTACCGGCGTACTGCAAAGTGACAAGACCATGCTGAAACGGATTTTTAATAACCTATTCTCCAATATTATTAAGTATGGGGATAAAAAGCACATCGTCACAGTATCCGGCCAGATTCAGGATATGCAATTCATGGTTTCTGTCACAAATGTGGCCAAGACCCAGACTTCACATATCGACAGCAATAATATTGGCTTAAAAAATGTAGACCGAATGATACAGATGTTGGATGGAAAGCTTAAGGTGCGGCAGGAAAAAGAGCGATTTCAGGTTGAACTTTGCTTTCCGTTACAGTGAAAATCGAAACAAACACACAAAATCTTTAAAATATATTGATTTTTCCTCCAAAATCTGTTTATCTATATACTATAGCAAAATTTTCAATAACACTATGACAAAGAGAGGAAGACTACATGAAACCAATCAAAGAAGGAAAAGTACGCGAAATCTACGACAATGGCGACAGCCTGATTATGGTCGCCACAGACCGTATCAGTTGTTTTGATGTGATTCTGAAAAATGATGTAACGAAAAAAGGAACTGTTCTGACCCAGATGTCCCGCTTCTGGTTTGACATGACAAAAGACATCCTTCCGAATCATATGCTTTCTACGGACGTGAAAGATATGCCGAAATTTTTCCAGACTTCCCAGTTTGACGGGAACAGTATGATGTGTAAGAAGCTTGAGATGCTCCCCATTGAGTGTATCGTCCGCGGCTACATCACCGGAAGCGGCTGGTCAAGCTATCAGAAGGATGGAACGGTATGTGGAATCCGCCTGCCAGAAGGGCTGAAGGAATCTGACAAGCTGCCTGAGCCTATCTATACCCCTTCCACGAAAGCTGAGATTGGAGATCACGACGAGAATATTTCCTATGAACAAAGTATCGCTCATTTGGAAAAATATTTCCCGGGAAAGGGTGAAGAATATGCTGCAAAGCTTCGGGACTGCACCCTTGCTCTCTATAAAAAATGTGCTGATTATGCCCTCACCCGTGGAATCATCATCGCAGACACTAAGTTTGAGTTCGGTCTGGACGAAAAGGGAGAGCTTGTCATCGGTGACGAGATGCTGACCCCAGACAGCTCTCGCTTCTGGCCTGCCGACGGGTATGAGCCGGGACACGGACAGCCCTCTTTTGACAAGCAGTTTGCCCGCGACTGGCTGAAAGCGAATCCAGACAATAACTGGACTCTGCCGGAAGACATTGTGAAAAAGACCATTGACAAGTATCTCCAGGGATATGAGATGCTGACAGGTGAAAAATTGTAAGAACCAAAGTCCAAAGGGGCTGCTGCAAAACTGTTTCCACATATATGGTATGCGGACTGTATTTTGCAGCGCCCCCCTTCTATATCGTTTCAAATATCAACAAAAATACTTCTCTGCAATCTTACGAAGCCTCTCGGGAGCTTCTGCAAACCAAGGGGCAAAGGTTGTATTCTCCCCTTGAACTGCCAATCCAAGCTCCACAAAAAATGCCGGAAGGTCTTTTTGAAGCATCATCCCCCACTGCTCCCCAAACCGTTCCTCACCTTCCCTGTCAGAACCATTCACGTGGAACGTAAATGCCGGCTCCACCACATTATTCACACGCTTTACTCCGCCGTGGAAACCGAGAGTCCCAATCTGATGTGTGCCGCAGGAGGAGGTGCAGCCAGAGATGTGTATTCTAGGCAGAACTCCGTCTGCAAAATCATACTTTCTTACTTCCTCAATTATCTCAGCCAGAGCGCCTTGGGAATCCCGCAAGCCGACCTGACAGATGGAGGCGCCGATACATGCAACAGAGGTTTCAAAAAGGTCTGCTGCACCGTCAGCGGTAACTGCAAGCACCTTCTCTGTCTCTTCACCATTCAGATTTATAAAGTAAATGGTCTCATCCGGTCCGATACGAAGCTCTACCTCTTCCATATCCTGAATCGTATCGTAAATCTCTGCAAATTTTGACGCCTGAGGCACTCCTCCTATGGGATGGTACGCCACCGCGTAGAGCCCCTCCTGCTTCTGCGGGATCACTCTTTTCTGACGCCCTTGCTTTTCACCCTGGGTATCTGTCCCTTCCACAGCAGGGCCGACGCTCGTACCATTTTTTGTAACCTCACCCAAAGTTAGACGAAGGCTTAAATCCTCTCCCGCCTTTGCCAGTTTAAGTTTCTCAAGATATGCCTGCTTATACCCCTCCACGCCAAGGGTTTCCTGCATATACCTGGTCCTTGCTTTCGCCCGGCTCTCATAATTGCCATGGGCAACAAATGTGTCAACCATGGCTTTCACATAATACAGTACCTCCGACGGTGAAATCTGTTCGGCAACCTTAAGGCCCATACGCGGATGATTTCCCAAGCCTCCTACACTGTACACATCAAAGGTTCCCTCTGGCTTTGCCACAAACCCCAAATCTCGGAAAGTTGCATGAGTCTCATTTTCCGGAGAGTTGGAGAAGCACACCTTCAGTTTCCTTGGCATTTTTACCGTCTTAATAATCCTAAGCAGATAATCTGAAACCGCCAGGGCATAAGGCATCACGTCGAAATACTCTCCTGCCTCCACGCCGGATAAGGGAGATACCATCACATTTCTTGGGAAATCTCCTCCCCCGCCTCTGGTAATGATACCTACGTCAAAAGCTTTCTCCATAATCTCACAGACGGTCTTTGCGCTAAGGTCGTGGAATTGTACGGTCTGGCACGTTGTAAAATGCACCTTCTTGATTCCATATTCCTCGATAGAAGCAGCAATAAACTTTAATTTCTCCTTATCAAGCCGTCCCCCCGGCAGACGCAGCCTAAGCATACTCGCCTGGCCGCCTTTTTGGGCATAGCTTCCAAAGCCGCCGGAAAATCCCTTATATTCCTTTGCGCTGACCTCTTTCGCATAAAATTTATCCGTCATCTCGCGAAACTGTGCAAGGTCTTCTTTAAACTCTTTTATAATCTGCTCCATAACTTTGTCCCCCATCCAGATATAACTCAATTCCGCAGGCTTAATATCCCTTCTGCCAGTATCTTCGCATCATCCAAGATATAGTCAAAGGCTCCTGCCTTATGCAGGTTTATCACAATCAATCCCACAGGCACAGCGAATATCATTGCAAATACACCGCCGGCCTTATAGCCGGCATACAGTAATACCAGTGTAACCAAAGGTTTGAGTCCCATGCTGTCCCCGACTAACTTCGGTTGAATCAACTGGCGTACCAACTGCGTGGTGCCATACAAAATAAGCAGTCCAAGAACCAATTTGTAATCCCCCATCATAAACTTATAGATCGACCAGGGAAGCAGCGCCGTCCCTGTCCCAAAGAATGGCAGGAAATCAAGAAACGCAATCAAAAATGCCAGCAGAAACGCAAAATGAATCCTGAGTATCAAAAAACCGGCCAGCAGCAGTATATAGACCACCACCATAATCTTAAGCTGCGCCTTAAAATATCCACCCACAGCATATTTCAGATTATCTACCACCATGGTCATTCGGCTCACCAGAGCATTGGGGGCAATACGCTTCGCCCACAGAAGCACCTCTTCACGCTCCGCAATAAAAAAATATGCTGAAATGAAAGTCACTATCGTCGCAATCAGAGCCGAAGGGATTCCTTTTGCAAATCTTCCCGCCGCCGACACTGTAGGCTCACTGAGCTTTCCAATAATCTCACCCATGACCTGCTCTAGGTTTTCCATCATCGTATGCCAGCCTTCTTGAACTCCAACAGGAAGAAGCTTAAATACCCCATTCAAACTCTCCCCGATGGTTTCCATCCCTGACTCCAAATCCTGATACATATCCGGTATATTCTGTATCAAGCTTATGATCTCACGGGAAATCGTACTGACAAGCAGATAAATCAGCAAGCCGACCATTCCCAAAACACCGATAATAATCAGCGCAGAGCCCCATTTCTTAATAAGCTTCAACCGTTTTTCCAGCCAGTTTACCATAGGACTTGCGATTGATGCAATCACCCATCCAATCACAAACGGCATAAAGAACCCAAGCAGTTTATATCCGAAATAAAGGCACAGCCCCGTCCCGAGCAGGCTGAAAGCTAAGCTTACAGCCACTTTCCAGTAAGGGCGTTCATCCTGCAGCCCTTCTTTGAAATTCATCTCCACGTATTATTCACCTCTTTTAAGCGAAATATCCCCCTAGCTCAAATATTCTTAATCTTATATCAAATATTCCTTCTCCACCAACTCCCAGATATCTTCCCTTCCCTGCTTCGTAAGGGAGGAAAAGGGAATTACCCTTGTTCCCGCCGGCAAGCCGAGACCCTGCCGAACTGCTTTGACCTGCTTATCCTTCTGGCTTCTCTTAATCTTATCAAGCTTGGTGGCAATGATGATTGGAGCATATCCCTGTGCAACAATCCAGTCATACATCAGCTTGTCATTTGCAGATGGATCGTGCCTGATATCAATCAGCAGAAACACAGCTTTTAGCTGCTTCGAGCTATGAAGATAACGCTCTATCATTTTTCCCCATTTCTGTTTTTCCTGCTCAGACACCTTTGCATACCCATATCCAGGAAGATCCACCAGATAAAATTCCTGATTGATATTGTAAAAATTAATGGTCTGGGTCTTTCCCGGCGTTGCGGAAATACGGGCATAGGATTTTCGGTTCATCAGCGAATTAATCAGCGACGATTTGCCTACGTTGGATTTACCTGCAAACGCAATCTCCGGCAGCGTATTCTCCGGCAGCTTACTTGTAATCCCACATACTGTTTCCAAATCTACATTTTTTATTATCATGTCTTACCCTCGTTACTTCTTCGGCTTTGCCGCCTTGCCTCTTCCAGACAGTGCGTGCTTGAGTACTTCATCCATACGGGATACCGGCACAATCTTTAATCCCCTGGTAATCTCATGGGACAGCTCCTCCACATCAGTTACATTTTCCTTCGGGATAATGACCATCTTAATGCCAGCATTCTTTGCCGCCAGCAGCTTTTCCTTCAAGCCGCCGATAGGAAGTACCCGTCCCCGGAGCGTGATTTCTCCGGTCATGGCAAGATCCGCCCTGGCTTTTCTTCCCGTAATCGCTGACATCATTGCAGTAGCCATGGTGATTCCGGCAGAAGGCCCGTCTTTTGGCACCGCCCCTTCCGGTATATGGATGTGTATATCGTGTTCTTTAAAGAAATTCTCGTCAATCTTGTGTTCTTTGCTGACGGAACGAATATAGCTGATCCCCGTCCTGGCAGACTCCTTCATCACGTCTCCCATCTGTCCGGTCAGAAGCACTTCGCCTTCTCCCGGCATGATATTCACTTCTATCTGAAGAGTGTCCCCTCCTACGCTGGTCCATGCCAGCCCTCGAACAATTCCAACCTCATCCGATTCATTCGCCATCTGATAAATATACAACTCCTTCCCCAGATAGTGGGAAAGGTTGCGCTCCGTAACACGGACAGCCTCCCGTTTCATTTCCAGAATCTCACGGGCCGCTTTTCTACAGATGTCTCCTATCTTTCTCTCCAACTGGCGAACGCCTGCTTCCTTCGTATAATTGCGCGCCATCTTCCACAGCGCTTTCTTACTGATACTGAGCTGCTGCGGATTTAATCCATGCTTCTCCAACTGCTTTGGAATCAAATGCTCCGTCGCAATATGGAGCTTCTCATTCTCCGTATAGCTGCTGACCTCGATTACCTCCATACGGTCCAAAAGGGGCCTTGGGATTGGCTGTAAGGTATTGGCCGTGGTGACGAACAGCACCTCCGACAGGTCGATGGGAACCTCCAGATAGTGGTCTCTAAACTTTCTGTTCTGCTCACTGTCTAACACCTCTAAAAGCGCGGAAAAAGTGTCTCCCTTGTAATCGTTGCTCACCTTATCGATCTCGTCCAGCAGCATCAGCGGATTTTTTACCTCCGCCTGCCTCAATCCATTGGCAATCCTGCCCGGCATGGCGCCGACATAAGTCTTCCTGTGGCCTCGAATCTCGGCCTCGTCTCGCACGCCTCCCAGAGAAATGCGTACATACGGTTTGTTTAACGCTCTGGCAAGGGACTTTGCAATGGAGGTCTTACCGGTCCCCGGCGGTCCGGCAAGACAGAGAATCGGAGTATTCCCCTTCTTCGTCAATGTCCTGACGGCAAGAAATTCCAACACTCTTTCCTTCACCTTTTCAAGGCCATAATGGTCTTCTTCTAATATCTGTTTTGCTGACTCGATATCCTCGGCCTCCTCGCATACCCTATCCCAAGGCATCTCAAGCATGGTCTCAATATAAGTTCTGATTACGCCGTTTTCCGCCTGGCTTCCTAGGGTATTCTGGAATCTACGAATCTCTTTTTTTAATTTCTTCTTTACTTCCTCCGGGGCCTCAAGTTCATCCGTCTTCTGCTGAAATTCTTCTCCGTCCGATAACGTGCTGTCATCCCCAAGCTCTTCGCGAATCAGCTTCGCCTCCTCCCGAAGGATATATTCCCGCTGGTTTTTGTCCACCCGTTTCTTAACCTTGGCCTGAATCTCATCCTTGACATTCATGATCTGAATCTCATTCATTAATTTGAAGGAGAGCAGCTCGTAGCGTTTAACCAAGTCTGCCTCTTCCAAAAGCTTTTGTGCATCCGCATAGGAAAAGGGCACATTGGCTGCCACCACATCCACCAGTTTTTTCAATTCGCCAATATTCTCAATCTGGGCTCCAAGTTCTTTGGACAGTTTTGGATTCTTTGTCAAATATTCTTTGAAAATATCCTTAAGCCCCCGCAGCATGGCCTCCAGATTAAGATGCGGCTCTGCAAGCTCTGGCTCTTCTGTAGAAATATCAGGAATTACCGTTATATTTGCCCGAAGATAAGGCTCTTCAAATTCAATGGTATTAATGTATGCCCGCTGTTCTCCCGTAATCAGGACCCGACTCACTTTCCTCGGCAGTTTAATGATCTGACGGACCGTCGCCACACATCCTGTCCGATACAAATCGGCAAGCTCTGGCTCTTCCACGTCGCCATCTTTCTGCGCAGTCAGGAAAACCTTCTGATTTCCCTCTACAACCTCCTCAATCGCTTTTACGGATTTGGAACGGCTTACGTCAAAATGGCGGACCATCTCCGGCAGAATCGTAATTCCTCTTAAAGTCACCATTGGCAGGCTCATCGTCTCTCTGTTCATAAACAATTCTCCTCTAAGAATTAAGCTAATAAATCGGCGGGCACATAAGTACCCGCCTCCTATTCTTTCCTAATTACGTACATTCCTATGCACTCTCTGACCTAACTGCAATACGTTCGCACACCGGCTCTCCGATTCCCTTCACCGTATCCGCCGTAATCCGGCACGCCTTCAAGGAATCGTCTGACGGAGCCTTATACATGATATCCATCATGATATTCTCCATAATTGCCCGCAGACCTCTTGCACCTGTCTTTCTCTTTAACGAAGTCTCGGCAACCGCCTTAAGCGCTTCCTCGTCAAAGGTCAGCTCCACACCATCAAGCTCCAACATCTTTTGATACTGTTTTACAATAGCATTCTTCGGCTCTGTCAAGATCTGGATCAGCGCTTCCTCATCCAACATCTCCAAGGCTACAGTAACCGGTACACGGCCAACCAGCTCCGGAATCAATCCAAATTTCACAAGATCCTGGGGAAGTACCTGGCTTAACAGCCTGTCAACATCATTCTCATGCTTTTCACCAATCTCCACATTAAAACCAATGGATTTCCGGTCAATCCGCTTTTCAATGATCTTGTCAATCCCCTCAAATGCACCGCCGCAAATGAACAGAATGTTCGTCGTATCAATCTGAATCAACTCCTGATGAGGATGTTTTCTTCCGCCCTGAGGCGGAACATTGGCTATGGTTCCCTCCACAATCTTAAGAAGGGCCTGCTGTACGCCCTCGCCGGATACATCTCTTGTAATAGACGGATTCTCTGACTTTCTCGTAATCTTATCAATCTCGTCAATATAGATTATACCATATTCCGCCCGGTCAATATCTCCGTCTGCAGCCTGAATAATCTTAAGCAGAATGTTCTCCACATCCTCGCCTACATACCCTGCTTCCGTAAGCGCCGTGGCGTCAGCAATTGCAAAAGGAACTCCTAAAATCTTAGCAAGGGTCTGAGCAAGCAGAGTCTTCCCGCACCCTGTAGGTCCCAGCATCAAGATGTTGCTCTTGCCAAGCTCCACTCCTAAGTCCCTTCCCATCATAATACGCTTATAGTGATTGTACACCGCCACTGACAAGACCTTCTTCGCCTCGTCCTGACCTATTACATACTCATCCAGAAACTCCTTGATCTCCTCAGGTTTCAACAGATTGATATCCGAAAACGGATTCCACTGCCGTTCGTCGCCAAACTCAAATTCTTCTTCCAGAATCTCGGTACACACGTCAATACACTCATCACAGATATAAGCCCCGTTAGGACCGGCTATTAGCTTGCGCACCTGATTCTGCGTCTTATTGCAGAACGAACACCTGACTTGATCATCGTTCCTACCTACCATTCTCTCACCTCGTCTAAGGGACGCCTTCTGAAGCTTAACGGTTCTTGATTACTTCATCGATCAGCCCGTACTCCTTCGCTTCCTCCGCCGACATGAAATTATCCCGATCCGTATCCTCACTGATCACTTCTATCGGCTGTCCCGTATTCTCTGATAATATTCGATTCAATCTCTCGCGGGTGCGTAAGATATGCTTTGCGGCAATCTCAATCTCCGTTGCCTGTCCCCGCGCTCCTCCTGACGGCTGATGGATCATGATCTCCGCATTAGGCAGAGCCAACCGCTTTCCCTTCGTTCCTCCTGCCAGCAGGAAGGAACCCATGCTCGCCGCCATACCAATACAGATGGTCTCAATGTCACACTTGATATACTGCATCGTGTCATAGATTGCAAGACCTGCCGTCACAGATCCTCCCGGACTGTTAATGTACAGATGGATATCCTTCTCCGGATCCTCTGCCTCCAAGAACAATAATTGAGCAACCACAACACTTGCAGATACGTCGGACACTTCCTCACCGAGGAAAATGATCCTGTCTTTCAATAATCTTGAATAAATGTCGTAGGAGCGCTCCCCACGGCTTGTCTGTTCAATGACATAAGGTACTAAACTCATGTATCTGCCTCCTTATTCGTGACAGCTCTATTTCTCCACAGCGTTGTCAACCAAGAATGTAATCGCTTCCTGAACCGCGATATCCTCCTTGATGCGCGCTTTTTCTCTGTCACCCATCGTCTCTTTCATCTTATCTGCATCCATTCGATACATCTCAGCCATCTTCTGAACCTCTTCGTCGAATCTAGCGTCGCTGACTTCGATATTCTCCGCCTTCACAATGGCTTCCAATACCAGACGTGTCTCAATACTCTTCACCGCCTGAGGCCTCATATCCTCTAAAAGTTTCTCTGCTGATAAGCCTGTGAACTGGAAATATTGCTCCATGGAAAGCCCCTGATTCTTGATTCTACGGGCAAAATCCTCCGCCATCTGTGACACCTGTGTCTCAACCATCGCCTCCGGAAGTTCATACTGAGCGTTCTTCACTGCCTGCTCAACCACGTCGTCCTCCTGCTTTTCCCTGCCCTCGGACTCCTTCTTCTTAGCAATGCTCTTCTTAAGGTCTTCCTTGTACTCGTCTAACGTATCGAACTCAGATACCTCTGACGCGAACTCGTCGTCAATCTCCGGAATCTCCTTCGCCTTAATCTCATG
>BLMJ01000137.1 GCA_011960625.1 Lachnospiraceae bacterium
GACCACGCTAAAGACAGACGTAGCATGGGTTGGACCAGGGCATTCCATCTCGTCTTTCGGTGACATATCAGTAAGGGCCTTCATAGTAAGCGCCGCCAGGACGCCGCTGCCATCATAGAGCTCCTTATCGCCGCGGTTGGCGAACGCAAGGTTTACATATGCCGTACCGTCGCCATACCGCTTGTGTACAGTCAGATTCTCCATCTGGGCAATGCAGTCCTTTGGTACAATAGACACAAATTCCATATGCGCCGGGTCATAATCAAGCACTCGTCCAAACGCATTTAAGTTATTTACATCTTTGGCGGTAACTGCCAGCGTGAAGGTTTCTCCTGCTTTTACCGTCTCCGTTTCCGGAATAAGCGAGATGCTTCCGGACACAGCTCCCGTCTGCTTTGTCCCGCCGTCAAGGGCGAACATGGTATACGCATAGTCATAGACGTCATAGACGCCGTTCATATTGACATCGCCGCACCGTTTCTGAATCTGGTCAACGAAGTTTGCCCCATCCTTTACAGAGGTTCCAAGGTAATTCTTCATGTTTGTATAATCTCCCTCGGCAACCTTTTCATTCTTATTGGTGCTTCCCACTGCAAAGGGCTTTGAATCGTCTTTCTTGAATACCGGCAGTTCATGGGCTGCGAAGAAGTTTTTCTTTGACTTTACAACCTCCAGTTTCAGGAAGCGTGCGCTTACCCCTTGAAGAGTTACCGTCTTCACATTCTCTTCCACCTCAAGGTTCTCGTCATAGCTCCATTCCTCCTGTTTCTCGCCGTCCCACTCCAGTTTCCAGTGTACCTTATCAAGACTGGAATATACTTTCATTCTCTCCACAGTCCCGCTTCCGTAGCTGTCTCTTGGATAGTACTCGAATCTGTCCAAATCGTAGATTGCCCCGAAGTCGTAGATAAACGGGATCCTGTCTTTCACCACATCATCTGCAGCAAAGAACAATCCTCGGAAACTGTGGTCGGTGGCATATTTAAGCGCGCCTGCCTCGTCGCCGCCTGTCCAGGTAATGGTTCCAAGAACGCTGATTTCGTTTCTCCACGGGTCAAGGAGTGAGCTTGACCTTAGCTCTTCACTCCATGGGGAGTAGCCTTCCTCATTTCTTGCACGACGAATTAGGATATCATTCAGAGCATACCTACCGTGTACGTGCAAGAAAT
>BLMJ01000138.1 GCA_011960625.1 Lachnospiraceae bacterium
AATTTTTTCGGTATTTCTGCTGATAATTGATGCCCTCATTCCAATATAAACGCTATCTTCAATTGTAATAGGACTGTGTTCTTGGCACTTTCCGTGACAAGCAAAATAGACTCCATACGAGATAATCACATTGTTTCCGATTGTTATTAACTCACGGCACATATCATCCAAATAACAATGCATTCCAATAAAAACATTTTTCCCTATCTTGAAGCCACATAGTTTATACAATAAAATTCTTATGCAGTTAAAAGGACATGACGGCGCAATCGAATTTACGACCCATTTTCTAATAGGTTTCCCTAAAACGGTTAAAATCGAATATTCGTAATAATATGGAGCCGGCTTCCTTTTCACTTTTTCATATATTAGCTTTAATAACACCATATTCTCACCTATAAACAGAGCCCTTCTATTTCTGCAGCTCCCATGCAGCAATGAGTTTTTCAGCATATGCTTGGAGCTCATCGTATTCCTCTTTGGTAATCTTTCCGGAATTTAGCAAGGCATCTCCATAGTCCAAGGCAACGTCTGTTTCTGACGCGTCAGCCTGCTTCACTCCGAAAACCTTTCTGACTGTCAAACCAATAATCTTTAGGTCATTCCAAAAGCTAACCTGCTCTATGTACTTAAGATCCCAACTGAACTTGTCTTCCCATGTAATCGCATTTCTCCCCATGACCTGCGCTAGGCCAGACAGACCAGACTTAGCTGTGTGCCTCCTTCTCTGCTCGTCGCTCATGAAGACCATATCCCGTACAAGCTGTGGACGTGGTCCTATGACAGACATATCCCCCTTAAGGATATTAAAAGCTTCCGGAAGCTCATCAAGACTCGTCGCACGAAGCATACGTCCAAACCTCGACAATCTCTGTTCGTCTGGCAGAAGATTTCCCTGCTCATCCAGCTCATCGGTCATGGTTCTAAACTTGTACATGGGGAATATTTTTTCTTGACCGGTGTTCGGATCTATCATTCCCGGTCTTGGCTGCCTGAATAGTACCGGACTCCCCATCTTAACCCTCACAAGCACAGCGATAAACAGATACAGCCAGGAAAAGACCACAATAGCAAGCAGTGAACAAATAATATCCAGCGCCCGCTTGACATACTTCTCATAAAATCCCCATTTTCGACGGAGCTTCATGTCTCTTCACCTAACTTCTTTACCGTAAGCGGCATATTATCTAAAACATCTATGTACAATATCAATTACAAGCTCTTGTTCCTTTGCAGTCATCTTAATATCCGACGGCAGGCAAAGCCCTCTTCGGAAGATATCTGCACCAACATCTGCACCGGAGCCTTCCATGTACGCATTACTCTTCCCTCTGCCGATTCCTTCTGTAGTTATAAACGGAGACGCCCTATAAATCGGCTGCATGTGCATTGGTTTCCAGATAGGACGTCCCTCTGCTCCAAATACCGTAAATGCATCCAGAATCTCCTGTGGGGATGATTTGCCGCTGCAGCTCTGATACAAATAATCCTGCTCTCCTCGTACCTGAGGCGCTAAACCCTCTTCGTCTATCAACATACAGCTCAGCCAGAAGTTAGGCGCAGATTTTTCAGCATCATACGGGTTCATGGAAACCGGAAGATCTCTAAGTCCCTTCCTATATCGCTCATATATCTCTTTTTTAGCCTCTATATGCTTTTCCAAATATGGCATTTGTCCACGAACTATCCCCGCAATTATATTACTCATCCGATAGTTATACCCGATTTCTTCGTGCTGATACCAAGGCGCTGCTTCTCTGCTCTGAGTACTCCATTTTCTGATCTTATCCGCATCCTCTTTCGAATTTGTGAGAAACATTCCGCCAGAACTGCCAGTAATGATTTTGTTACCGTTAAAACTGATACAGTTATAGTCTCCAAGAGCGCCAGTCTCAATCCATTGCCCCTCAAGCCGGTACTTCGCTCCCAAACTCTCCGCCGCATCTTCTACAATCAGCGCGCCATGCTGATCTGCAATTTTCTTGATCTCTTCCATCTTTCCAGGAGTGCCATAGAGATGTGCCAGAACGATAAGCCGAACATCCGGATAAATCTCGAACGCCTTTTCCAGCGCCTCTGAACTCATATTCCAAGTATCATACTCGGTATCAATGAAAACAGCTTCACCGTCCTCATATGCAACAGGGTTAACGGAAGCGTCAAATGTTACGTCTGAACAGAATACTCTATGCCCAGCAAGAGTCCC
>BLMJ01000139.1 GCA_011960625.1 Lachnospiraceae bacterium
CACTGTAAAGATAGCAAATTACTATGGAAAGAACACTATCTACATTTTTCTCGTTAAATACCTCAAATCCTCGTTCAAGATCGCAACTTTGCAAAAGAGGGGATGTAGCCTGTACAAGAACAATATTTTCAAAATCATATTTCTGTGCAAACTCTAGCATTACAAATTCTGTAGACGCTTCATCCGAAGCAGACTCTTCTGAACGACCAATCACCTCAACTTTTGAGAAAATATCCTTTTCCAATCCTATTCTAAAAGACTCGACGACTTCTTTAATTTTTTCACTATCAGTTGAAACATAGACCTTATTAATATCCTTACAGTTACATGCTGCTTTAACAGTCCAATAAACCAAAGGTTTTCCGCAAATAGTTTTTATATTTTTTAAAGGAATGGATTTACTTCCGCCTCTAACCGGAATAAATGCAACGTTCATGTTTACCTCCCCATGCTGATTCATTACAAAATACAAATTCACTTGATTTTAATACTATTCAGTTCCGTCCATATCGATCTTCATATCGTATAATATCATCTTCACCAAGATAATCTCCTATTTGTACCTCCGTGATTATGAGCGAGTCATTCTTATCTGTATTGGTTAATCTGTGTTTTGCTCCTTTCGGAATGAATATAGAACTTCCACAACTGACACTCACAATCGATTGATCAATTTGAACAATTCCTGTTCCATGAACAACAATCCAATGTTCTTCTCTGTGATTGTGTGATTGGAGGCTTAACTGACCACCTGATTTTACACAAATTATCTTTGACTGGTAGCAATCATTCAAAACCGTCGTCTTATAAAATCCCCATGGCCTTTGATAAATCTCATAATCAACTACACTGATATTTAAAGATGAAAAATCATATGTCAAATCAGCCTGAATATCCTGTAATAATAAAGTATGCAACTGGCTTTTAGTAATAATATTTTGTAAACGTCCCTCGTCATCCAAAATTGGCAAAAATTTTATTCCCTGGCTCTTGAATAATTCTATAACAGGTTCAAATCCATCAGTAACCGAAATCGTTTTCGCTTCTTTATTATAAATTGTAGAAACCTTCTCATCAGCAGTATATCCTCTGATAAAAGCACGTCTAATATCACCATCTGTCAATACACCAAGAAATTTATCTAAGCCACTTACGACAATAAGAAACCCAAATACGTTTGGGTTTC
>BLMJ01000140.1 GCA_011960625.1 Lachnospiraceae bacterium
ATCTGAGCATGCGTCAGCCAGCACCGTGACGCTGACAGAAGGAAAATTTAGTGAAGAAAAGTTAGATGATACATGGAATGAGGAGCTTGCGATAAGTTTTTTGTTAGAAAATGATAAGGTTTCTGTTAAAGAGAAGGCAAGTGGGGATGATGAGAACTCTCTCAAAGAAAAAGCAGAGCTCTCAGGGAGTACCATAGTTATCAGAAAGGAAGGGACCTATGTTTTTTCCGGGACACTGGCAAATGGGCAGATTATCGTAGATGCGGATAAGGAAGAAACCGTCAGGCTGGTATTTCAAGGCGTAAATATAACCAGCAGCGACTCGGCGCCTGTTTACAGTAAAAGCGGCAATGTAATCATCACATTGGCGGACGGTACAGAGAATAGGATTGAGGATGGAAGTACTTATTCCTTTGAACAGGAAGAGGAGGAACCGAATGGGGCAATTTTTGCCAAGGACGATTTGACATTCAATGGAAATGGGACGCTTCATGTTATTGGGAACTACAATCATGGGATCCAGTGCAAAGATGATCTGAAGTTCGTTGCCGGCACTTATATGATATCAGCGGTCAATGACGGAATTGTGGGAAAAGACAGCGTATCTGTCAAAAATGGAAATTTTACCATAGAAAGCGGCGATGATGGCGTCAAGGCTTCAAATGCCGAGGATTCCGAAAAGGGGTATATTTTGATTGAAAATGGAGTCTTTCAGATTGCAGCAGGAGGGGATGGAATACAGGCGGAGACTCTTCTTCGGATCAATGACGGAGAGTTTAAGATTACGACAGGCGAGGGAAGCGGGCAGGGGGAAACTGTTTCCGAGGCGCAGCCGGACCAAGAATGGATGCCGGAAGGGAAAATGACGCCGCCTAAGGATAGGACGCCCCGAGAAGGAATAGCGCCGCCTGAGGATAGGACGCCCCAAGAAGGAGCGGAGCCGCCCGAGGATAGGACGCCCCAAGAAGGAGTGGAGCCGCCCGAGGATAGGACGCCCCAAGAAGGAATGGCGCCATCTGATATAGAGGCTTCTGGAAGGAATAGGTCAGATAGCAAGACAGACGATACAGACGAGACTTCAGAAGCTTCCAGTACAAAAGGACTAAAGTCATATGTAGAATTAATGATTGCAGGAGGAGAATTTGATTTAGACACACAGGACGACGGACTTCACAGTAATCAGAATGTTACAATTCAGGGAGGCGCCATCAAAATTTCTACAGGCGACGACGGGATTCATGCCGAAAAAACATTGACGGTGGAGGAGGGCAGTATTGATATCCAAAAAAGCTATGAAGGACTGGAGGGCTTCGATATTATCATAAATGAGGGTGACATCAAAATTATTTCATCAGACGACGGAATCAATGCGGCGGGGACTTCAGCCAATCATAGTGAAAAAGTCCAACACTTTATGGAAGACGAGGACCAAGGCGCCTCCATGACGATTAACGGCGGCGAAATATACGTCAATGCCGACGGCGACGGCCTGGACGCTAATGGTGATATTTTCATCAATGGCGGCAGGGTTACGGTACACGGACCGGCCAATGGAGGAAACGGTACTCTTGACTATGCGGTTACCTGCAAGATTACCGGCGGCACATTTATAGGTATCGGAAGTATTGGAATGGCCCAGGCTCCAAGCGAGGCTTCCACCCAGGCTTCGCTTATCTTTCATACAGACAGGACCATTGAGGAGGGAACAGCTATTTCTCTAAAAGACAAAGACGGCAATATACTTGCAGAGACCATAACGAAGAAAAATGCACAGTGGATTGCCATTTCTGCTCCAAAGCTGACTGTGAAAGAAAGTTATCTATTTTGTGCAGGAACAACCGAAAAAGAAGTCATTCCAACCGAAATCGTTACACAATTTTCATTTTAGGCGGAATATCATTTTTGAAAATCTTGCTGTCAGGAATTGAATGTGATACAATAATTTCATCCTAAACATAGGAACCATAGGCAGGCTGCCTCTGGTTCCGAATATATACGGCAGATTTGGAGGACAAAATGATA
>BLMJ01000141.1 GCA_011960625.1 Lachnospiraceae bacterium
CTTTGGCAGAGTAAGCCTGATACAGCAAGCTGTAGTTTAAATCCTCCAATACGTGGCTGAGCAGTCGGACAGAATCATCATCAGGAACCAAACCTTCCAAACTTAATGGTAAAACCAGTTGATAAGTTTCGCCAAGTTCGGTATAATTTTTATGGTATATTAATTTGTTGATCATATCTTATTATACCACGGATAGCAGGTTCCTCGGAGCCTGCTTTTCTGTTTTTAGGCAAAAAATGGAGCGCTGCTCCATAGATGATTACTCATCTATTTTGCAACACTCCCTTCCTATCCTCAATATCCAACCGTTTATCAAATTTTTTTGGTAAAGGTTGGAGTAACGACTTTTTGGTGGAGCATACGGGACTTGAACCCGTGGCCTCCACACTGCCAGTGTGGCGCGCTCCCAACTGCGCTAATGCCCCATGGCATGATTATAACACAGTTGGAAGACGTAGGGAAGTAAAAAATAATTTTATAGCAGATTTTTTTGTAACAGTGAATCCGGAAGGATGAACTGTTACGATTTTTTAACAGATTACGATAATCTTTCGCGGCGTTGTCTGCGCCGGAATACTTCTGGTAGTTGTACTATAATACACGATCAACGTTTGGGCTGCAAGAGAACAGTCGTAAGGCTGGCCGTTAGAGGTTACAATCTCTGTCGAGCGTCCGAGGTTCAGTTTCAATGTTCCGTCAAGGGATTCAAGGTCATTGTCAAATTCTCCCGCGTAGATATTCTCCCGTGGATTTCGGCGCCCGATGAAGATTGCCTGATAACGCGGCGGGAAGATCAGAGGGATTGGCAGGTTAGCATCGTAGAATGCTGTGACATTCATCCCAATTCTTAAGCGCACCTCATTGATTACATAGGTATCAGGGCTTACGATAAAGTTTGTAATCCCATCGGAATTACGGATGGTGACTTCAAGCATACAGCAGTTGTTGTCAAATGCAGCAATACTCTGGATAACGCCATTTACTGGAACTAAGTTCGTAGAAGGCATGATGAAAACTCCATTTTTTCATTAGTATATGCGGGATTATTCTAGGTGTTCGTCAGGCTTGATGGCGGATGCCCTTCCGTGGGGCGGCAGGAAATGATACAGTTCCTCGTAAGCCTCCACCTCTTCCGTGGAAGTTGGTTCTGAAGGAATCAATCCAGTGCAGTCCTGGGAAGAGGCAGCGTTGGAAAGATAATCAAAAGCGTCGATGATTTCTTGGTTTGTCTTCTCTTTCATAGTTGTTTACTGTACCTCCGTTTATACTTTATAATAGATTCAGTTTAGATTGTGTAGAAAAAGCCGAACATATACTGTATAATATTTCCATATGAAAAATGGATTGATAAGAAAGAAGGATGACAATTTATGAAAATTGAGATTGACACACATTCCCATACACTGGCCAGCGGACATGCATACAATACCATCCGCGAGATGGCCGCAGCAGCGGCAGAGAAGGGCCTTGCAGGTCTTGCAATCACAGAGCATGCAGTACAGATGCCGGGAACCTGCCATATCTATTATTTCCAAAATCTGCGAGTGGTGCCAAGACAGATGTGCGGCATTGAGCTTTTGATGGGAACAGAACTGAATATCCTGAACGAAAGAGGCGAGGTGGACCTTACACAGGAAATCTTAGAAGAGCTGGATATTGCTATTGCCAGTCTGCATCCTCAATGCTATAAGGGAGAGCGTTCTAGGGAAATGGTGACAAGAGCGTATGTGAACGTGATGCAGAACCCATATGTGGATATTATCGGGCATCCTGACGACGGAAGATTCCCTGTGGATATGAAGACGCTAGTTTGTGAGGCAAAAAAGACAGGGACCCTTTTGGAGGTAAATAATTCTTCCTTAAGTCCCAAGGGATTCCGAGAAAATGCCATGGACAATTGCAGGGAAATGCTGCTGGAGTGCCGCGAGCAGGAGACTATGGTGGTATTGGGCACTGATTCCCATGTGGATGCGGATATAGCAAATTACCAGTATGCGGCGCAGGTTCTTTCAGACGTGAATTTTCCCAAAGAGCTGGTTGCTAATACATCATTAGTAAAATTAAAGTCTTGTCTAAAACGCAGGAAAAAGGTATAGACTTTATGAATTTAGTGTGCTAAAATGTAAAGGTAATGGAGAAGGCTGTGAAGGAGATTATGTTTTATGAGTAAGAAGATCAGGACGGAGGCGGTAGATTTCCTGTTCCATGCGATATTGAGTTTAGAAAATAAGGAAGAGTGCTATACATTTTTTGAGGATATCTGTACGATCAATGAGTTATTGTCGCTGTCCCAGAGATTCGAGGTGGCGAAGATGCTGCGTGACCACAAGACCTACCTTGAGATTACCGAGAAGACAGGGGCATCCACTGCCACCATCAGTCGCGTGAACCGTTCACTGAACTATGGCAATGACGGTTATGATATGGTATTTGCTCGGATTGGTACGGTGGAAGAAGATGGGGAGACACAACAATAGGATAGGGAGATAAGAAGAAACAAGACTCGGTAAGTCTTATTTCTTCTTTTTTTCATGGGACGGTTTAGGCAGTTCGTCGATTAACTTTTCAATCAGAAGCTTCTTTACATATACGTCAAAGCTTAAAGAACAGATGAAAGAAAAGAGCTGCAGATAGTCACGTTCTTCCTGTGGAACATCGGCAAAACTGTGCATGGCGCAGTGATAAGAGCGGGCGACATCTTTCTGTAGTGCGTCAATCCTGGATTTTTCAAGCTGACAGATCTCTTCATAGATGGAGGTCATGCTGACCTTGTCGCCAGTGTCAAAATATCTCTCTGTAATCGGGGCGAGAAGAGTTTCAATGTCCTTAATGGAGAGGATATTCTTAAAATAATAGATAAAGATCAGCGCAAGGACGTGCTCCTTAGAATATTTCTTCTTCACCGGAGGGGGAAGAAGATTATTCTTGGCATAGTTGTTAATCATGGTTTTAGTCAGAATCTTGTCCTCCTGGTGTCGTCTGGAGGAAGAGAGCTGTTCCTCCATAAATGTAGTTACCTGATCCATGTAAAGGTCTATATTGGGAATGGAATCTGGTTTTACGTACTCAATTCGTGAGATACTGGAGAGAATGCTGTTTAACATATCCTTCGTATTAATTGTCATATTATCACCTCAATGGAACTATTATATAGTTTTTAAAACTATATCACAAGGATTTTTTAAATAGTCTATCAAAATTTAATAATTTGTGATATAACTGATTATAGGAGTATACCCAAGGGCACACCGTGACACATGCCCTTTGGTGGATGCAGTCCGCCTATTAAGGTATGTAGAGGAGGAAGAGTATGAGTGTACTAAAAAGATTTTTTGAACCAGTGGATATGACCGTGGGAAAACCATGGGAGGATATTTTGATTTTTACTGTTCCCATGTTAATCGGCAATATTGCACAGCAGTTATATAATACGGTAGACAGTGTGGTAGTGGGGAATTATGTGGGGGATAACGCATTGGCAGCTGTGGGAAGCGCAGGTCCAATCCTGAATCTGCTGATCGTGCTCTTTATCGGAATCAGCGTGGGCGCCAGCATCATGGTATCTCAGTATTTTGGCGCGAGGAGGAGAGAAGATCTTTCTATCGCGATAGCAAACAGCATTGTTCTGACTGCGATTTCTTCTATTATAGTAATGATTTTGGCGACTGTGGCGGCCAGGCCGCTTCTGGTGCTTTTAAAGACGCCGGACAGCATCCTTGACTGGTGTACGTCTTACCTGCGTATTCTGTTCCTTGGGGTATCGGGGCTGGCGTTTTATAATATCTTAAGTGGGATTTTGAGAGGGCTTGGAGATTCAATCTCTGCTCTGATATATTTGATTGTATCGAGTGTGCTGAATATTGCCCTGGATTTGCTGTTCGTAATAAAGTTTGATATGGGGGTTGCCGGCGTTGCGCTTGCAACCGTGATTGCACAGGCAATCTCAGCTATGCTCTGCCTGTTTAAGCTAATGGGAATGAAGGAGATGTTTGACTTTAAGGCGCAGTATTTCCGGCTGACACAGCGACATGGGATGAACATTATTCGGCTGGGGGTTCCTTCCGGCGTGACACAGGCCATTATGTCTATGGCCATGTTGGTAGTTCAGTCTCTCACCAATAGTTTTGGAGAGCAGTTCATCGCCTCCAATGTTATCGTTATGCGTGTGGATGGTTTCGCGATGCTGCCCAATTTTTCTTTTGGAACAGCAATGACCACCTATGCGGGACAAAATGTGGGAGCTAGGGCGTATGACCGTGTTGCGAATGGGGCAAAACAGGGGACTTTGATGGCAGTCGGGTTCTCCGCGGCGATTACAGGGCTGATACTGATATTCGGGAGACATCTGATGGCTATTTTCACAAACACTGCAGATTTGGTGACGCTCAGTATGAACATGATGCGTATTTTGGCTGTGGGATATATTGCGATGGCAATCATACAGAGCCTTTCAGGCGTGATGAGGGGAGCTGGAGATACAGTAACGCCTATGTGGATTTCCATTGTGATGACGATTTTTCTTCGGGTTCCGATTGCCTATGGGCTGGTGCACTTGACAAAGAGTGTGGATTTTCCTGGAGGGCGCAAAGAGAGTATATATGTTTCACTTCTGATTTCGTGGGTGCTTGGCGCGGTCATCACAAGTATATTTTATAAAAAAGGTAAATGGCGCAAGAAGGCGATTTAAAGGTTTAGGGTCTAAAGAGATTTAATATTTAAGGGGGTGTTTTTGTATGAACATTAGACAGGAAGGGCATCTGATAGAGCGTGTGATACATTTACTGCGTGCCCTGGAGGAGAATGGAATTGAGCCAGACAACATCAGTGAGGAGAGCATTCCTAAAGAGCTGGTTTCTGATGAGGACAGGAAGACTCTTCCGGAAACCTGTGAGTTTCTTCGGTTTATGGATGAGATACCAGGCGGTTTCCTGATTTATTTCGCAGACGGCGACGGGCAGATTATCTATGTGAATCAAAGTCTGCTCAATATATTCAAGTGTACGACGAGGAAGGAGTTCCGGGAGCTTACCGGTAATACGTTTCGGGGCATCGTTCACCCGGAGGATTGGGAAGAGGTAGATAAGAACATCGAACGGCAGATTTTTGAGAATCAGTTTGATTTAGATTACGTGGAGTACCGGATTCGGCGCAGAGACGGAACTGTGATTTTTGTGGAGGATTACGGGCATTATATTAAGAACAAGGCTGTGGGAGATATCTTCTATGTATTTATCGGAGAGTCCACAGACGAGAGAAAAAAACAGCAGACGGAACAGAAACGGCTGCTTGCCGAGGCGCTGGGGAGTGCAAACCTGGCAATCAAGGCAAAGAATGCATTTCTGTCTAATATTTCCCATGACATGCGTACACCATTGAACGCCATATTTGGATTTACTTCTCTGGCAAAAGCGTGGATTGGAGAGCCGGAAAAGGTTATCGGCTATCTGGATAGAATTGACACTGCCAGCCGCCAGCTTCTTGATATGATTACAAAAGTACTGGATATCTCTGCCCTGTCCAATGCTGCGGGGCCGGCGGAGGTAGAGTGCGACCTGTGTAACACGGTACGGGAGGCATATGAGTTTCTATTGCCCCAGGCAAAGGAAAAGTCATTGGCTTTCCAGCTAGACTGCGACAGTGTGAGACATAACATTATTTATGCAGACCAGGGGAAGCTGCAGCAGCTTGTGCTAAGTCTTGCGAACAATGCAGTAACTTATACGAATCCCGGTGGAAGAGTGAATATAAGGCTGACAGAGAAAGACGAGCTTCCTAACAGCTATGTGGTTTACGACCTGGTGGTAGAGGATAACGGTATTGGAATTGGTGAGGAATTTTTGGGAAGGATTTTCGAACCTTTCAGCAGGGAGAAAAATTCGACCTTAAGCGGCGTACACGGGATTGGCCTTGGTCTTACGATTGCAAAGAGTATTGTGGATATGATGCATGGAAATATAGAGGTTAAGAGTGTTGTGAATGAGGGCAGTACCTTTACCGTTGCTCTGACCTTCCGGGCCCAGCCTCTCCATGACGCCTCCAGAGAAGAGGAGGCCTTGTCGGGTACAAGTCTGCGTATACTGCTGGTGGAGGACAATGAGATTAACCTGGAAATTGAGACGGAGCTTCTAGAGAGAATGGGATTTACTGTGGAACCTGCGGAGAATGGGAAGATTGCGCTTGAAAAGGTGGAGTGCGCGTCTCCCGGCGACTACGATCTGGTTATTATGGACCTGCAGATGCCTGTGATGGATGGGTGGCAGGCGTCGGCGGCAATTCGCCAGCTTCCGGATCCGACTCTGGCACATATTCCGATTATTGCGCTTTCAGCAGACATCCTTGCCAGCAATAAGGGAAGAGCTATGGAATGCGGGATTGATGCCTGTCTTTCAAAACCGTTGGATTTTACGCTGCTTTTGGAGGCAATTGAGGAGATCGCAAAAAGATAAATATTGATATTTAGATTTTTGTTTTCTTATTGTAATTTCGGGGCTATCTATGTATAATATACAGATATAGAAAATTAGAGAAATAGAATTAGAGAAATAGAATGTGAGAATAGTTAAGGCGAATGAATGTGGAAAGAACGGAGAGAGAAAAGGATAAACAGTATTACGTAGCTCTGATCTGTGTTTGTATTGTATTGGTTTTGGGGGAATATATCTTATGACGCTCCGCAACAATTTGATGGATCAGGCAATTGGTAATGTCCTAGATGTGACAAGGCAGCAAGAGCAGTCATTTGATACCTTTATTTCGGCAGACAGAGAGAGATTGCACAGTTATGCTACATATTTTTCACATATGAATTCTGGGGATACGGTGGGAGTTCGTGAGAGGCTAAATGTGTTTTCTACAATTGACGCTTATTATTCGGTCATTAATCTGGAGACTGGCGAGTATTTTAACAATAAGTCTGATAATGTGTTTGTGATGCAGGGAGAGGAGCTTGAGGAATATCGTTCTCTGACTGGAGCAGATATCAGGGAGCCTTATCCAGGCTTATATTCAGGAAAAACATCGTTTGGATATTATGAGAGATTTGAATTTGCCGACGGTGTGTCGGGAATCTTTCAGAAGGCTTATGAAAGCGAACAAGTGTCTGAAGATTTTTCACTATCTTTTTATGGCGAACAAGGACGAGGCTATATTGTGAGCCGCGAAGGTGATATCCTGATGCGGTCTAATGACGAAAGTGAAAAATCAGCCTGCGATAATCTGTTTAAAATGGTAGTGGGTTCTGAGGCTGCAGAAGAAAGTGGGAAAGAATTTATTGAAGTGCTCAGGAAGCGGGAAACAGGTACAACAATATTTGAAAGTACGCAGGGAGAACAGATTTGTACCTATGTGCCTGTAGAGAATGTAAGAGGATGGTATCTGATATCCGTTGTTCCTGTTGAGGCAGTTATGGCGGAGGCGGATACCATCATTAAAAAGTCTCAGTTTGCGATCATGTTTCTGACTATTGTTATGATGTTTTCTTTAGGATTTCTGCTTCTAAAGTGGCAGAGTCACAAGGAGATCAGTAAGAAAGAGCAGGAGATTGAATATAATAAGCAGCAGTTTGATATCTTTTCGACTTATCTGTCTAATACTACAGATGATGTCTATATCATGCTGAATGGTAAGGGGCACAGGATTGAATATGTGAGTTCGAATGTAGAAAGAGTTCTGGGAGTTTCCATGGAGGACGCCCTTAAGGATGTTCGATTGTTTGGACGTGCAAAATACTGTTCTGGTAAGCGGGTGGAGTTTGCAGATCTTGATGCAATGGAACCTGGCACTTCCTTTGAACCTGTGATGACAGAGCGGATTCATGCAAAGACAGGAGAGCATAGGTGGTTTTGGGAGACGGTTTACAGCGTATTGCTTCAGGGGGAGAAGAAGATTGTTATCTATCTCTCTGACCGGACCAGAGAGAGGGAGACGCAGAATACGCTGACACAGGCGTTGGATCTGGCCCGTGTTGCGAATAAGGCGAAGAGTACGTTTTTGAGCAGTGTTAGTCATGATATTCGAACGCCGATGAATGCGATTATGGGATTGGTTACTCTGCTTTCTGAGGAGGCCCATAACCCGGAACGTGTATTAGAGTATACGCAGCGAATCAATGCTGCAAGCCAGCATCTTTTAGGGTTGATTAATGATGTGTTGGATATGAATAAGATTGAGGGCGGTAATGCCACGCTGAATATTTCAGAAGTAAATATGGCTGAGGTAATTGAGGAATTGAACGTGATTATTCGGCCTCAGAGTAAGGCTAAAGACCAGACCTTCCGGATTTTTGCTTCTTCGTTTTCACATGAAAGTGTGTTGGGCGATAAGCTTCGGATTAATCAGATTTTAATTAATATTCTGTCGAATGCGGTCAAATATACCCCAGAGGGCGGGTGTATTGAGCTGGAAGTCTGTGAACTGCCTGGGGTTACAGAAGGGTATAGCCGGATTGAGTTTGTAATTCGGGATAATGGTCAGGGGATGTCGCCAGAGTACCTTGAGGTACTTTTTCAGCCGTTTAGTAGGGAAGATAAGCCTGCCACAAAGGAGATACAGGGGACAGGGCTTGGGATGGCTATCACTAAGAGTTTAGTAGATCTGATGGGCGGTACAATAGAGGTAGAGAGTGAGCTTGGGGTAGGCACTACATTTAAACTGGATTTAGATCTGCGTATTTGTGAGGATGATGAAGAAGATCTGGCCTTCTGGGAGAAACATGGCGTCAGACGAATGATTGTTGCTGATGACGATGAATATGTCTGCCAGAATATAGTACAGGCAATGGCACATACAGGCGTGGATGTCCGTTATACCACCAATGGAAAAAAGGTGGTGGAGATGATGCGTACGGCAAGGGAGACCGGTGAGCCTTATGATGTGATGATATTAGACTGGAAAATGCCGGAGTTTGACGGCATGGAGACCGCCCGCCTAATTCGGGATAATTATCCGGTTCAGATTCCGATTCTGTTTTTTACCTCCTATGATTGGAGTGAGATAGAGGAGGAAGCGCTGGAGGTTGGAGTGAATAATTTCCTGATGAAACCGTTTTTCATGCATAGCTTTAAGGAGGCGATTGAGCGGCTCATGGACATCCGAAAGAAAAATTCAAAGGAGAAAGATACTCAGAAGGAGAAGAGCGTCTTTGAGGGAAAACATATCCTTGTGGTAGATGACATTGAGGTCAATCGGCTGATTCTGGTGAAAATTCTGGAGTCTTTGGGGGCTTCGGTCTGTGATATTGCAAAAGACGGACAGGAGGCGGTAGATATTTTCAATAATTCTAAACCCGACGAGTATGATGTGATTTTTATGGATGTACAGATGCCTGTTCTGGATGGGTATGGGGCGACTAGGGCGATACGTGTCAGCGGACATCCATCGGCAAAAAGTGTGCCGATTATTGCAATGACGGCCAATGCATTTGTAGATGATATTCGAGATGCACTGGAATCAGGTATGGATGCACATGTATCGAAGCCAGTGATTGTTGACCAATTAAAGGCCACGTTTCAGGAGGTTTTAGAGCGTAGAGAAAGGTATGGGGAATCTTTGAAGTAGGAAAGGAGTTTTGGTATGGAATTTATGGAGGAATTAAAGCAGTTAGGCGTTGACGTGCAGGAAGGGGTAGAGCGCGTCGTAGGAGATAAGTCTTTATATGAGATGATGCTTGGCATGTTTTTGGATGTCGTCAGTTCAAATCCGGTTCAAATAGAGGATTTTGAAGGAGAAGTTCATGAAGAATTAATCGAGCGTGTACATACATTAAAGGGAGCGGCAGGAAATCTGTCAATTGTTCCGCTTTTTAGACGATATACGGAGGTATTGACTTTGCTTCGTGACCGCAAAGTTTCAGAGGCAAAATCTGCTTTTGTGGAGGTAGAGCCAATCCAGAAAAGTATCGTTGACTGTATCCGGCGATATCAGAATGCCTGATCATAGTATTCACACATAATAACGAAAAGGATGTTGTTAGAAATGAAACAGTATGATGAATCAGGAAGGAATACAATTTTAATAGTCGATGATGATGCAATCAATCGTGCAATCTTGCGAAAGATATTTTCCGACTCTTTCTCTGTGGCAGAAGCTGTGAACGGGCGTCAGGGGCTTGAGAAGATTCTAAATCCCAAGAATCATTATTGCGCGGTGCTTTTGGATGTGATGATGCCAGAGATGAATGGGATCGAGGTTGTGCGGAAGATGGAAAACGCGGGATTATTAAAACAGATTCCGGTATTCCTCATCACAGCGGAGGCAAACGATAAGGTGATTAAAGAGGCGTATCAGCTTGGGGTCATGGACGTAATTAAGAAGCCTTATATTTCTTTTGTGGTGATGAGACGTGTGGAGTCTGTGATTGAATTATTTGAGACGAGGCGTCATTTGAACCTTGTGGTAGAGAAGCAGCAGGTAAAGCTATTGGAGCAGGCGAAACAGATCATTGAACTGAATCAGGGGATGATCGAGGCGCTGGCAACAGCGATTGAGTTTAGGAACGAGGAATCCGGCGGTCATGTTCAGAGAATTTCTAAGATTACGCGGCTGATGCTTGAAAATACCGCTATTGGTAAGGGAATGGCGCAGGAGGACATTGATGATATTGCGCTTGCAGCTATCATGCATGATGTAGGGAAGATTACTATTCCAGACGCTATCTTGACGAAACCAGGGCGGCTGACGCCGGATGAGTATGAGGTGATGAAAACACATACCACTAAGGGAGTTGCAATCCTGGAAAGTATTCCACAGCTTCATGAGAGCCGTATTTTTGATTATGCCTGCGATATCGCCCTGCATCACCATGAGCGGTGGGATGGCAGGGGATATCCGGAAGGACTTGAAGGAAGCAGTATCTCTCCATGGGCCCAGGTGGTTTCTTTGGCGGATGTGTATGACGCTTTAAGCTGTAAACGTGTCTACAAGGCATCCTATTCCAGGGATAAGGTGATAGAGATGATTGGGACAGGGCAGTGCGGAAGCTTTAATCCGCGTCTTCTGGATAGCTTTTTCTCTGTTGAGGATCAATTGAGCCGTATGTATCATAGCCTGCCAGAGGCACAGAATTTTTAACAAAGTTCTTGAAATCGTTGTGATACTGAGGTATACTAATTACATAAGTAAAAAGAATATGTCTTCAGGGCAGGGTGTAATTCCCTACCGGCGGTATAGCCCGCGAGCCGTAAGAGTCTCTTACAGGCTGACTCGGTGAGATTCCGAGGCCGACAGTATAGTCTGGATGGAAGAAGATGATGGTATAGTGTTACGAATATACTTTGTGTGAGATGCTCTGGAATGGATAACCGTTTCAGAGCGTTTTAATTTTGTATCGAAAGATGCCGCCCCTGTAGATAAATTCTGCGGGGGTTTTGTTTTGGCTCTCATTTGACTGTTGGAAAGAAGGGAAGAATATGACGGATCAGGACTATATGAAGCGGGCTATAGAGCTTGCGAGAAAAGGGACAGGCTGGACAAATCCCAATCCTCTGGTGGGCGCCGTTATTGTGAAGGAAGGGAGGATTATAGGAGAAGGTTTTCACAGGCGGTATGGAGAGCTGCATGCAGAGAGAAATGCCATTGCCTCCCTGACAGAGCCAGCGGAAGGGGCTACGATGTACGTAACATTGGAACCTTGCTGTCATTATGGAAAGACCCCTCCCTGTACGGAGGCGATTCTTGAAAATGGTATTAGAAAGGTAGTCATCGGTTCTGCTGACCCCAATCCTAAAGTGGCAGGCAATGGCGTAAGGGTTCTCAGAGAGGCAGGCGTTTTGGTGGAAGAGAATTTTATGGGTGAGGAATGTGACAGGTTAAATGATATTTTCTTTCACTACATTACCACACAAACTCCTTATGTGATTATGAAATACGCTATGACTGCAGACGGGAAGATTGCGACGAAAACCGGAGCGTCCAAATGGGTCACAGGGGAGGCTTCGCGGATGGAGGTACAGAGGCTTCGCCATAGATGTATGGGGATTATGGTGGGAATTGGGACTGTGCTTGCCGACGACCCGATGCTCAATGTCCGGCTTTCAGAGGGAAATAGTCCGGTACGAATCATTTGTGACAGCCATTTGCGGATTCCGCTTGACAGTCAGATATGCCAGACGGCGAAGCAATATCCGACTGTCGTGGCATATGTACCGGAAAGGGAGAGTTGTATAAAGGATTCTTGCCAGGAGGTGTACAGGCAGGAGAAGGTCTGCAAATTAGAACAGCTTGGCGTACGGGCGCTGCCGGTTTCGGACAGAAACGGTCAGGTGGATTTGAGAAAGCTCATGGGGCTCCTTGGGCAAGAGGGAATCGACAGTATCTTGTTAGAGGGCGGCGGTGTTCTAAATGACAATGCACTGCAGGCAGGTATCGTTCAGGAGGTTCATGCGTTCCTTGCACCGAAGATTTTCGGGGGAAATGAAGCGCGAACTCCGGTTGCGGGGGTGGGTGTGGAGCTTCCCTCAGAAGCGATTTCGCTGGAATTTCAGAAGGCGAAGCAGATTGGGGAGGATTTATTGATAGAATATAGAGTAGGGCAGGTGGAGAGATGTTCACAGGAATTATAGAGGAGATAGGAAAGCTTCGTCAGATCATGTTGACAGGAAGTTCCGGGCAGCTTCGGATAGAGGCAAGGAGGGTTTTGGAAGGGACCAGGGTAGGAGACAGTATTGCGGTAAATGGTGTGTGTTTGACGGTCACATCTCTAAGCCCCGACGGATTTGCAGCGGACATGATGGCAGAAACTTATCGCAGAAGCAGTTTGGGGCAGTGCAAAGCCGGTGACTTGGTGAATCTTGAGCGGGCAATGGCAGTGGGAGAGAGGTTTGGAGGACATATTATGTCCGGCCATATCGACGGGACCGGTGTGATAGAGAACCTGCGCAGGGAGGAAAATGCGGTATGGGTGTCGGTGCGGGCGGACTCTTCGGTGCTGCGGTTGATTGTGGAGAAAGGATCTATTGGTATAGATGGGATTAGTCTGACGGTGGCAGCTGTCAGTGAAACAGGTTTTCAGGTATCAGTTATTCCCCATACAGGTGAAGAGACTACTCTTCTTAAGAAGAAACCAGGGGATTTGGTGAATCTGGAGAATGATATTGTGGGGAAATATGTGGAGAAGCTTTTAGGGCTTTGCAATGTGGAAAAAACAGAAGGTCCGTCTGGTCTTACCATGGATTTTTTGAAGGAATACGGGATATAGGGAAATAACATATGACGAGGAGGAAGAGAATGGGACAGCAGTACAATACAGTGGAAGAGGCGCTTGAAGAGCTGAAAGCAGGAAAGATTATTCTGGTGACAGATGATCCGGAGCGTGAAAATGAAGGGGATATGATTTGCGGAGCGCAGTTTGCTACCCAAGAAAACATTAATTTTATGGCTACACATGCCAAGGGATTAATCTGTACCCCCATGAGTGCGCAGGTGGCGTCACAGCTTGGTTTGCCGCCAATGGTGACAAAAAACACAGATAACCATGGGACGGCGTTTACGGTATCTATTGACCATGTAGACACGACCACAGGGATTTCGGCGGCAGAGCGTTCTCATACGATAATGAAATGCGTGGACGATGCTACGAGGCCGGAGGATTTGAGAAAACCAGGTCATGTATTTCCTTTAATTGCAAGAGCAGGCGGAGTCTTGGTGCGTAATGGGCATACGGAGGCGACGGTTGATCTGATGCGTCTGGCGGGGCTTAAAGAGTGCGGCGTTTGCTGTGAGATCATGGAAGACGACGGTACAATGATGCGAACCCCGAACCTGTGGAAGCTTGCTCATACATATAATATGAAATTCATTACCATTAAAGATTTGCAGGATTATTGTAGGATTCATGAAAAGCATGTGGTAAGAGAGGCGTCCGCGAATATGCCGACTCAGTACGGGCACTTCCAGATCCATGGATTTGTCAATGACATTACTGGAGAGCATCATGTGGCGTTGGTCAAGGGGGAGATTGGAGACGGGGAAAATGTTCTCTGCCGGGTACACTCGGAATGTTTGACCGGAGATGTTTTCGGCTCTCTTCGCTGTGACTGCGGAAATCAGCTTCAGAGGGCCATGCGGCAAATCGAGGAGGAGGGACGTGGGATTGTACTGTATATGCGTCAGGAAGGACGCGGGATTGGGCTGATTAATAAACTGAAAGCCTACCAGCTTCAGGAACAAGGAATGGACACTGTGGAGGCAAATATCAGCCTTGGTTTTGCACCGGATTTGAGGGAATACTGGGTAGGAGCCCAGATTTTGACTGAGCTTGGAGCAAAATCCCTCCGCCTGCTGACCAATAATCCAGATAAGGTTTATGGGTTGAGTGATTTTGGGTTGGAGATTCGTGAGCGTGTGCCTATCGAGATTGCGCCGCAAAAGTATGATATCAACTATATGAAGACAAAACAGGAAAAGATGGGACATATATTTAACAAGATTACATTATAAATAGGAGGATTTGAACATGAAACAGATTCAGGTATTGGAAGGAAAAGTAGTTGCGCCAGAGGGGATGAAGGTTGGAATCGTAGCATCCAGGTTTAATGAGATTATCGTCAACAAGCTGCTTGGCGGTGCGGTGGACGGACTGGTGCGCCATGGCGTAGAGGAGGAGAACATTACGGCGGCATGGGTGCCAGGGGCGTTCGAGATTCCGGTGGCAGCGTCTAAGATGGCGCAGTCGGGCAAATATGATGCGATGGTCTGCGTTGGAGCTGTGATTCGTGGGGATACCTCTCATTATGATTATGTGTGCAACGAGGTCTCAAAAGGCATTGCACAGGTTGGACTCGCTACGGGAGTTCCTGTGATGTTTGGCGTGGTTACGACCGAGAATATTGAGCAGGCAATCGCGCGGGCAGGGAGCAAGGCGGGCAATAAGGGGTATGACTGTGCCCTGTCTGCTATTGAGATGGTAAATCTAATGAGGCAGATGTAGAATATTTGAAATATTGTTGCAGTTTTCAGAGGAAAACACTATAATATATCCAGTTACTTTTTGTAAGATGCAGAGATTAGAGTGCAAATGAGGGAGGATACAACAAGATTGGGTATATACGATATGTTAAATGAACAACAAAAAGAGGCGGTACTTCATACAGAAGGACCGCTTTTGGTGCTTGCTGGCGCAGGTTCAGGAAAGACGAGGGTACTGACCCACAGGATTGCCTATTTAATTGATGAGATGGGCATTAACCCTTGGAATATTCTGGCGATTACATTTACAAATAAAGCGGCGGGAGAGATGCGGGAGCGTGTGGATAAATTAGTAGAATTTGGCGCGGAAAGTGTCTGGGTCAGTACTTTTCATTCTATGTGTGTCCGGATTTTGCGCAGACATATCGGTTTGCTGGGCTATGATTCAAATTTTGCCATCTATGACAGCGATGACCAGAAGACTATGATGAAGGATGTCTGTAAACTGTTGAAGATTGATACCAAGGTTTATAAAGAGCGGTCCCTTATGGCCGCGGTGTCCCATGCGAAGGAGGAGCTTTTGACGCCCCAGGAGTTTCGGCGTCAGGCAGAAGGAGATTTCGGTATGCAGAAGATTGCGGCGGTGTATGAGGAGTACGAAAAGCAGCTTCGGGCGAATAATGCACTGGATTTTGACGATCTGCTGGTGAAGACCGTCCAGTTATTTCAGACGCAGGCGGAGGTCCTGGAATATTACCAGGAGCGTTTTCGGTATATCATGGTGGATGAGTACCAGGATACGAATACCGTACAGTTTGAGCTTGTGCGCCTTCTTGCGATGAAGTACCGCAATCTCTGTGTAGTGGGGGATGATGATCAGTCTATCTACAAGTTCCGTGGTGCGAATATCAAGAATATCTTGGACTTTGAACAGGTTTTTAAGGATGCCAGAACGATTAAGCTTGAACAGAATTACCGTTCTACAGGCCATATTTTAAATGCTGCAAATGCCGTGATTCGCCATAATGTTGGGAGAAAGGACAAGACCCTCTGGACGGCCAATGGAGAGGGCGAGAAGCTTGGGCTTCGTCAGTTTGATACGGCGTTTGACGAGGCGGAGTACATTGTGGAGGATATCCGCAGGAACGTTAACCGTGAAGAAGGTTCCTATCAGGATCATGCAATTCTGTATCGTACTAATGCACAGTCCCGTATATTTGAAGAGAAATTTGTGACGGAGAATATTCCGTATAAGATTGTTGGGGGTATCAACTTCTATGCCAGACGTGAGATTAAGGATTTGCTGTGTTATCTCAAAACGGTAGATAACGGACAGGATGATCTTGCTGTGCGTAGGATTGTCAATGTGCCGAAGCGTGGAATCGGACTAACCAGTATCAATCGGGTTCAGGAATATGCTGCTGAAAGAGGAATCGGCTTCTACGAGGCCCTTAGGACGGTGGACTTGATTCCGAATATAGGCAGGGGGGCAGCGAAGCTTGAATCATTTGTGGCTTTGATTGAGCATTTTAAGACGGAGGCTAAGGAGATGTCTGTGTCGCAGCTAATGAAGGAGATCATTGAGGAGACGGGATATATTGAGAGCTTAAGGTCTGAAGGTGAGGAAGAAGCAGAGTCAAGGATTGAGAATATTGACGAATTGCTCAGTAAGATTGTTGCCTACGAGGAGACTTGCGAGGAAATGCAGGAGCCGGTGACGCTGAGTGGATTTTTGGCGGAGGTTGCTTTGGTGGCAGATATAGACAGTATGGACGAGAGCAAGGATTATGTTGTCTTGATGACATTACATAGTGCAAAGGGGTTGGAGTTTCCTCATGTGTATCTGGCGGGAATGGAAGACGGAATTTTCCCTAGTTATATGACGATTACTTCTGAGGATCCAGGAGATTTGGAAGAGGAGAGGCGTCTTTGTTACGTGGGTATCACGAGAGCTGAGAAGAAGCTGACGCTGACCTGTGCGAGACGCCGTATGATTCGTGGGGAGACCCAGTATAATCGGATGTCGCGTTTCTTAAATGAGATTCCTCCCAAACTTGTGTCGTCTGGAACCAAGGTGGAGAAAACTGTGGAAGAATTGCCGGTGAAGAATGTGTATCAGCAGGCGAAGCAGGCATTTCAGACAAAACTGTATGCGGCCCAGAAGCCGGCCAGACAGTTCGGCGCACCCTCTGGTGGGAAGCTTGCGTATGAGGTGGGCGACAGGGTGCTTCATGGGAAATTCGGGGAAGGAACCGTGAAGTCTATTGTGGAAGGCGGCCGAGATTACGAGGTAACGGTGGAGTTTGACGAGCGCGGTATCAAGAAAATGTTTGCGGCATTTGCAAAACTTCAGAAGATATAGTGTAACTTTTTAAAAAGATTTCTAGAAATGTGTAGTAATCTTAAAAATATAGTGTTATAATATTTATAATATTTGAATTGCTGGGAAAAGCATATGGAAAGGATGTGGGAGCATGAGTAAAGTCGAGGAGCTGATTGCAGCATCAAGATTGAGCGAGCTGATGAATAAGAAAGAAGAAGACAAGAATAGCAAGACACTTTTGTGGGTACTTGCAATCATGGGCGCAGTTGCAGGAATTGCAGCAATCGCTTATGCGGTATATTGTTTTTTTACGCCCGATTATCTCGAAGATTTCGAAGAAGATTTCGAGGACGATTTTGATGATGATTTCTTCAATGAAGATGATCAGGTATAAGAGAATATGTCGTAGGATATACGATAGAGGAAGCAGGTTGGAGGCCTATCAAGTGAAGAAACAGGCATCTTGCCTGCTTTTTACGTGAAGGATTATTGTTATAGAAGTGCTTATGCTTGGAGGTAAGTGTGAAAAAAGGCATTTTGCCTGTTATTTATGTGAAAGCTTATAGTAATGGGAAGCGCTTATACCTGAAAGCAAAAGGTTGGGGATGGTGTTTTCAGGAAATTTAATGGTAAGTTTATTTGAAATGTTTTAAGGCAGAGATAAGAGGAGAATGGGATGGATGAACAATGTTATGCATTACTGATTGACGCAGATAATGTATCTGCAAAATATATTAAACCAATACTTACAGAGTTATCGAAGTATGGGGTAATTACTTATAAGAGGATTTATGGGGACTGGACCAATACGCAGCATTCTAGCTGGAAGGACGAGCTGTTGACTAATTCTATTATGCCGATTCAGCAGTTCAGCTATACGCAGGGGAAGAATGCTACGGATTCAGCTATGATAATTGACGCTATGGATATTTTATATACGAATGATGTGGATGGCTTCTGTATTGTGTCCAGCGACAGCGATTTTACCCGTCTGGTGACACGGATTCGGGAGAGTGCGAAGATGGTAATCGGCATGGGAGAAAATAAGACTCCAGAGCCGTTCCGCAAGGCTTGTGATAAGTTTACCATATTGGAAAACCTTCTGTCGGAGCAGGAGCCGGGAAGTCCGAAAACGGAGGAGCCTCATGACAGCCTGAGCAAGGAAAAGATTGAGGATGCCATTATTAAAATGATTATTGAGAATCAGGATGATAATAAAGTAACTGGACTGGGGGAGGTGGGAAGCCGCCTGGTAAGCCTGTATCCTGATTTTGACGTTCGAAGTTATGGATATAATATGCTGTCAAAGTTTTTGGAGGAATTTTCACGTATTCAGTTAATCAAGCATGGAAATTTGGTGTCGGTAGCTCTGAAGGAAGACTGGGGGATGAAGGAGGATATCGATCGGTATGTGGTCTATCTAGTAAAAAAGGCAGGACGGAACGGAATTGAGCTTAGTACGCTTGGAAATAAAGTGTATGAGGAGTATGCAGATTTTAAGATAAGTGATTATGGATACGCGCAGTTTAATCAGTATGTCAAGAGTATCGACCGGATTGAGGTGGAACAGGATGGGACGATTTTGAAAGCGAAATATAAGAAAGGGATTTCATAAATTGAGGATAGAGTGTCAGTTGTTCTGAGGAATGACATTTGATTCGATATGAAAATTCTATGTTATTTGGAAAGAGGAGTAGGGATTATGAAAAAGGGTCAGGTGTATGAAGGTGTGATAGATAGGGTGGAATTTCCGAATCATGGAAAGATTATTCTGCCAAAGGAGGACAGGGTGGTCACTGTGAAGAATGGGGTTCCAGGGCAGAAGGTACGGTTCTCGGTGAATAAGGTCCGTAAAGGAAAGGCTGAGGGACGTATTTTGGAGGTGGTTACTCCTTCGGATTTGGAGACGGAATCTCCCTGCCCGCATTTTGGACTGTGTGGGGGATGTACTTACCAGAATCTTCCGTATAGTGAGCAGCTAAAGCTGAAGGAAACTCAGCTTAAAGAGATGATGGATGGCGCTGTGGACGGTGCGTATATTTGGGAAGGTGTGATGCCGAGTCCTTCTAAAGAAGGATACCGCAATAAGATGGAGTTTTCCTTTGGGGATGAGTATAAGGAGGGGCCTTTGGCATTGGGAATGCATAAGAGGGGGAGTTTCCATGATATTGTCAATGTTCCAAAATGTCAGATTGTGGATGAGGATTGTAGGCGTGTGCTTACCTGTACGCTGGAATATGCGAAAGAGACGGGGCTTCCCTATTATCACCGAATGAGGCATGAAGGGTTCTTTCGCCATCTTCTGGTGAGGAAGGCGGCAAAGACGGGGGAGATTTTGATTGACCTTGTGACGACAGGAGCCTTCGATTTTGAGAGAGATTTTGGTGGGAGAGAGTGGACAAAGCGGTTGCTTTCTCTTTCGCTTTCCGGAAAAGTTGCCGGGATTCTGCATACAAGAAATGACAGTGTGGCGGATGTAGTCCGGGATGAGGGGACGCAGATTCTCTACGGGCAGGATTATTTTTATGAGGAATTGTTGGGGCTTCGGTTTAAGATTACGCCTTTTTCTTTCTTTCAGACCAATTCTCTTGGGGCGGAGGTTTTGTATGAGACGGTAAGGGAGTATATTGGGGAGACGAAGGATAAGGTGATTTTTGATTTGTATAGTGGGACGGGGACGATCGCGCAGATTCTTGCTCCGGTCGCCTCGAAGGTGACCGGAGTTGAGATTGTTGAGGAGGCTGTCCGGGCGGCGAAGGAGAATGCTGAAGGCAACGGGCTTTCTAATTGTTCTTTTTGGGCAGGGGATGTGCTGAAGGTGATTGATGAGCTGGGGGAGACGCCGGACTTGATTGTGCTGGATCCGCCCAGGGATGGGGTGCATCCGAAGGCGCTTCGAAAGATTACGGATTTTGGGGTGGAGAGGATGGTTTATATTGCCTGTAAGCCGACGAGTTTGGTGCGGGATTTGGAGATGCTGCAGGGGAGAGGGTATCGTGTGGAGAGGATGAGGGGGATTGATTTGTTTCCGGGGACGTATCATGTTGAGACATGCGTCCTTTTGGGTAGGAAATAGTAACACAAAAAATATCGTGTATGCATACGAAGATTATGAGCCGAAAGATAACGAATTTTTGAAAGATGTAAAGGGATGTGCGTCCTATACGGAAATCAAAGAGTGGATAAAATTAGAGTATGGTCTAAAGGTATCATCCTTGTATGTGGCACAGATAAAAGACAAATGCGGGATTGAGAAGCGTCTGAATTATAATGTGGGTGATAATAAAAGCCATGTGCCGAAATGCCCGCCGGAGAAAGAAAAAGCGATTATGGCGGCGTTTAGGCATTTTAATATGATATGAGATAGCAGGTATGGTCATATAAGTAAGGAGAACTTTATGAATATGCATGATAAAATGGCAAAGGAATTATTTGACAATAAGTCTTTAAACGCGTTATCTTATCTAATTGAGCATGGAAGAGAATTAGAATTTGAATATGACAAAAAAATATTTTTCCTTAGTAAAGATAATTCGAGCGGCTTTGTATCTATATGGGTTGAGAAGGAGGAACAGTATTTTGACAGCATGGAACAATTGATAGAAAAAGCGGAAATTAATAAGGTTTCCTTTGAAGAAATTTGGAAGGAAAGTGAGTTAAATATTCTCTTTTAAAACATATATGAATCAAAAAATGGCTTACAGCATTTCATCGTAGGCTTTTTTGATTTATATATTATTTTTGTATTAATCATACTTACTCTCTCACTCAATCCTATATTCCAAAATGAAAAAGTAATAGGCAGTAATTGTGTTGCATTTTACAGCACAAATGGGATATAATAAAGAAAAAAAGAAAGGCGGCGGCAACATGGCAACACGAAGCGCAAACGTAAATGTCAGAGTGGAACCTGATGTCAAGAAACAGGCGGAAGATATACTGGATAAACTCGGTGTATCCGCATCGGCTTTTATTAATATGACCTACAGGCAGGTAATTATGAAAAGGGGGATTCCTTTTTCGGTTGAGCTGCCTTCTGGAATCAAAACCCATGATACTATGACCGATGCAGAGTTTGATGAGATGATGCGGACCGGACTGGAGCAGGCAAAAAGGGGAGAATCAGTCCCTTATGAAGAAGCTTTTGACTGTCTCTTGGATGGGCTTAGATAATCATGAGAAAACAGTATAACGTAAAAATTACAAAATATGCTCTGTCGCAGATGAAGACAATAAGGGACTATATTGCGGATGAACTTCTTGCTCCGCAGGCGGCATATGATTTGTTTTTAGAAATGAAAAAAACGGCTGCTTCATTAGAGAACATGCCAGAGCGTAATCCACTGGTTGATGCTGAAAAATGGAGAAAACAGGGAGTCAGGAAAATAGTGGTAAAAAATTTTATCATGTATTACTGGGCAGATGACGGACACATGACAGTCCAAATAACAGCAGTTGTATATAGAAAACGAAACCAGTTAGCGGAGCTTGGAAAAATGGAACTGGAATAGCGTGGTATATCTGAACTGAAACAAGAAAAAGCTTTTTTCCATCAGCAACAGTAAAGCGTCTGAATTACAATATAGGCGATAATAATAGCCGTGTGCCGAAATACTCGCCGGAGAAAGAAAAAGCGATTATGGATGCATTTCGGCATTTTAATATGATTTGAGAACAAAAAAAGTTTATAATTGGTCTATATAGTTTATTAAAGGATTGTAAAAAACGGGGATAAGAAATGGAATATAAAAATATCATTGAGAGATTTAATCAATATTATAGAGAAGCGAAAGCAGCAAATCATAATCTCGACGTGTTTTATAGAGGTCAGGCAAGTGATTGGGCTTTGAAATCGAGCCTTCAGCGAAAAATAGAAGAGGAAAAGGAGAAGGAAAACGAAGGAAAAAAGATACATGATAATGAAATGTTTTTAAAGAATGCAATTTGGAATGAAAATCATTCTGTGTTCGAAAATATTGCGCATATGCAGCATTATGGAAAACCTACTAGATTATTAGATTTTACCACCAGCAAAGATGTAGCTTTGTATTTCGCATGTGCAAGCGAAAAGCACATGGATGAAGATGGAGTGGTTTATTGTTGTTCATATTTCGGGAGACATTGTGATATTTGTGATGTTAAGCTTATGATGGAAATAGCAAAACTTGAGAAAGCAATGAAGGTAGATGAATTTGTAAATTCATTCTTAGGCAAATATCATGAGTATACTTCAATGGAATGGGAAAAATTGGCTCTAAGGATATTATCATGGACAGACCATGGTTTTATGATTGCACCAACAAAAGAAGAAATGGAAAGTTTAAAAAAGTGGAATTTGCGTATGTATAGCCAAAAGGGGGTGTTTTTTGTCCAAAGCAATAAAATTCTAGGGAAAGATACTCGTGCTATGAGTAGAAATATCCCTTTAGTGACTATCACAAATGAATTGGCCGATATTCCATCAACGATATCTAAATCGCGATTTATTGATAAGATTGTTATCCCGCATCAGAATAAAGAGGAAATTTTAAGCATTTTAAATGATAAAGGAATAAATAGAGAATCTTTGAAACTTTAGTGGCAGGGCACATATGTGAAAAATTATATAAATTTTTGGTAGCATGTTTAATAAATGGTTTTCAATAATATTGGCCATGGTAGTGCATTTTTGATACTTTAAGTTTGTTAATGTAGGTAGAATCTTTGGATACTGTAGCAAATGCTATGGAATGACCAATGTTTTATCATCCTAACATTATGATTGCCCGACAGGGGAATGAGTGTTATACTTCCTTTATGGGAAAACCATAGAGCCAAAGGCGGCTTTACCCCTCTTGTTTTTTCGGAGGGTATCACAGCCCTCCAGATATCATGCCCTTTGGGTACGAAAGAAAGGAGGGCGATACAATGTATGTTACATATGCTGATTTGATTCAGATAGGAATACTCATGGTTGCCCT
>BLMJ01000142.1 GCA_011960625.1 Lachnospiraceae bacterium
TGCGCGGCCGAGGATTTACCATAGAAAGGGAGAAAAACACCTGGCATACTAACACCGTGAAATCCACAATGTACATGAACACAGCCACAGCGATATGGAACCACTTATGAAGAACTAACGCAAGAATATCCGTCCCTCCTGTGGAGGAACCAACCCTCACCACCAAACCAATTCCAAGCCCCAGCAAAGCGCCCGCATATAAGGACGCAAGCATCATATTGTCCGTAAGCTTGGTAATTCCTGGGATTGCCTGTACAATGGACAGGAATATAGGATACACAATCGTACTAATCAGCGTCGTCAACGCAAACTTTTTTCCTAATACAATCGTCCCCAGTATAAAAAGCACAATATTCACAATAAAGATAACCACCGACAGATTTCCATTAACGTAGTGGTTAATTGTGAGGGCCACGCCTGTTGCCCCGCCCATGATAATTCCATGGGGCACGACGAATGCTGCCACGGCAAATGCAAGGATTACATTCCCCATCAGCACAGAAATCAATGTCTCCAGAGTTTTCTTCCAGTTTTCTTTCATTTTCAATATAACCTCTCTTCAATCCGTTTACTGCACTTTTTTATGAAATTCCCTTCATGGTAAGCTGGATACGTTTCTTCTTCATATCAATCCCCAGAACCTTGACATCCACAATATCCCCTACGCTCACCACTTCCAATGGGTGCTTAATAAACTTCTTGTCTGTAATCTCGGAAATATGCACCAGACCATCCTGGTGAACTCCGATATCCACAAACACTCCGAAATCAATAACATTCCTAACAGTCCCCTTGAGAAGCATCCCTTCCGTCAGATCCTTCATCTCAAGAACATCTGTCCTTAAGATTGGTTTCGGCATCTCATCACGGGGGTCTCTGGCAGGCTTCTCCAGTTCTTTCACAATATCTCGCAGAGTGATCTCGCCAATCCCCAGTTCTTCCGCCAGTTTCTTGTAATCTTTGATCGTCAGTGATAATCCCACAAGCTTGCCTCCGCTGATATCCTCCACGGAAAAGCCTTGCTTCTTC
>BLMJ01000143.1 GCA_011960625.1 Lachnospiraceae bacterium
TCCCCGTATTGTTCTTCCTATTTATCCACCTTGTCCCGATATTCGGCATTAGCAGTTTTAGAGACAGAAAAGACTTTGTAGAAATCATGCACCGTCTGGAATCCATATCGCTTGACTATCCCCGACAAACCAATTTTGAGAAGGTCTATTTCCTCATTTTTACAGTCAATCCTGCTTTGCAGTTCCCCCTTCTTTGTCAATTTCGCAAATCCTTTCAGGCTGTCACGCTCCAGTTCCAACTCATTGCGTTCCCTCTCCGCATCAAAGATAATTCCGTTTTGGCGGTTTAATTCCTTATAAATTTTCAGCAGCTTTGGATATGCGGTGGCTTCAGCGGACATAACAGGCTTTGGTGGAATTTTAGGTTTTTCCTGTTCTGTTGTCTGTGTTTTTGCCTGCAACTCCTGTTTCTGTGATGATGGATTAGCAGTCGGTTCTTTATGAGTGTTTTTTTCCTGCATTGGTATTTTATCAGTCTGCGGTATTACTTGTGTCGTTCTTCTCTCGTTTGGCTCTGCAACCGGCTGTATCGTTTCTTTCTCAAATAACTTTGCTGACAGTTCCCTTGCCTTATCCAATACTTTAGAAATCAGCAATGCCAACGCCGTAACAGCGGTCATAATAATACTTCCAAGACGTTCCGGCTGGCTGCCGAATATCGCTTATCTTGAAAAGAAAAATGTCTCTGCGGTTCTGCCGATACAGATAGCCTACTATGCAGGGCTTAGGATCGGCGAGGTATGCGGGCTGACTTGGCAGGACATCAACCTTGAGGAACAGTATCTTACGGTAAAGCGGAGCGTCCGCTATGACGGCGCAAAGCACAAAACGATTATCGGACCGACTAAACGTAAGAAAGTACGGACGGTTGATTTTGGAGACACGCTTACTGCCATACTGAAAAAAGCAAGGAAAGAACAGCTTAAAAATCAGATGCAGTACGGGGAACTGTACCACCGCAACTACTACAAGGAAGTGCAGGATAAAAACAGGGTTTACTATGAGTATTACAGCTTGG
>BLMJ01000144.1 GCA_011960625.1 Lachnospiraceae bacterium
CGGCGGCAGATGCACGATTCTAAGCCGCTCTTCCTTCTTTAACTCCACAATCATATCCGTAATCTTTTTCTCTTTCAGCCCTTGCGTATTCCATTTCATCACGGCTGCCAAGTAATTTCCTCCCTCTGGCGAAAGCCCCAGAAGCTGTGCAAACTTCCTAGCCTCCAGACTCTCAAAGCCGCCGTTTAAAAAATGCAGCCATTCTGTCTTTTCATCAATATACTGCAGTTTCTTCTTATCCATCTCCTCCAGCCTTCTCACGGTTTCCCTAAGCTGGCGTATAAGTTCTTCCTCATCGATTGGCTTTAAGATATAATTCTCAACGTCTAGCCGTACTGCCTCTCTCGCATATGCAAATTCGTCGTACCCAGTTAAGATAATGAACCTTACCTGCTCTTCTTTCTCACGAATTTTCCTAAGCAGGGTAAGTCCGTCCATCTGAGGCATACTGATGTCCGTCACCACAATATGCACAGGCTCTCTCTCCCACATCTCAAGCGCCTCCACGCCGTCGTGCGCCATATGCACCACGTTAAGCCCTAACGCCTCCCAATCCACGATATTGCGGATTCCCTGCAATATCAGTTCCTCGTCTTCCACAATCATGACCTTTTTCATAACACAGTTTCCTCCCCTTCTTCATCCGGCTTGAAGCTCAATATGACTCTAAGTCCTCCGCCCTCCCTTGCTTCCAGACGGATTCCACACTCTTTGCCGTACACGGCCTTAAGCCTTCGATTGACATTGGCTATCCCAATAGAAGAATGTTTCTCCATGGTATCAAACTCCAGTTCCCGATTCTTTTTCTCAATCGCCTCTTCTGTCATTCCTCTTCCGTTATCCTCAACAATAATCTCATATCCCTCTTCCTTCTCCACCGTAATCCTGACAAAATTATCCTGCTCCTTTAACCGGATTCCGTGAATAAAGTAATTCTCAATCACAGGCTGCAGTACAAACTTGATGATTGGCGTCTTTAGATACTCTTCTGGACATTCCACACTTGCCTGAAATTGATTCTGATACCGGAACTCAAACAGCTCCATATATTTCTTACAATAGTGCAGCTCCTGTGCCAGCGTTATGATATCCGCCTCCTTAATCTGCGCCCGAAACGTGACCGCCAGACTGTAGAGCATCTTCCCTACCTCCCTGTCCCCGTTGCAGATTGCCTTCATACGGACAGCCTCCAACGTATTATAAAGGAAATGCGGGTTAATCTGGCTTT
>BLMJ01000145.1 GCA_011960625.1 Lachnospiraceae bacterium
GCTCTTTCAGTGTTAAAATCATAGCTGTTATTCCTTTATCAATTCCCTTTTGAATTCCTTTCTCCTCCACACCCTTACTTAAATTACACATAAGCGACACCTCACTTTCCAATGTCTGAGTCATTCTGATATGAAAATCTTCCTCCAATATCTGGCACTTGTCCTGTGAACCTGTCTCCGTGGACAGAAGCACATTTAACAATTTCAATAAATCTGTACCCGAATCTCCCTCTTTCCCAAGACAAATCATGACAGCCGCCATCAAATCATAATCCGCTTTCCGTTCCTTTACACTGCCCACCAGATTTTCTTCCGCAATGTAATAACGGGTAATGCTGTTTTCACGGCTCTTTGGCGGATTCATACAAATCCATATGCTGTATACTTTTTTGATATTCTCATAGTGGGAATTTGTAAACTCTGTTCCATATTGGGCGGAAATCATCCGGCTACAGTAATAGATTCCCCTTTTTATCAATGGATAACCCGGATAAAAATCATTTTGAGCTTCTATATTGATAATCAAACGAATCAATTCACCGGATACAGGAGCTATCGCGAAAAAGCGGATATCATAGGTAACAGTTCCCTCCGTCAGAGAAGTGTCCTCGTTTCCGGCTGTCTGTATCATAGAAACACAGTTGGTTTCATCCGCTGCAACTGCCACTTCTCCCACCTGCGGTGTACCTTCAATATATTTTTCCGCAACCTCTTCCACATCACAGTCACGGTATTCTTCCAGGCAGTTCTTCATAATCCATGCCAGAATAATCTTCTCCGAAAGCAGCCGCTTGCAGGCCGCATCATAGCAGGCTTTCTCATCAGCCACACGGATGTTTTTTGCTATGGTAGTATCTGTATTCATGGCCTCACCTCCTGCTTTTACTGGTATTTTATCATATTTCATACGAACAGACCACAAAATTTTTCAGTCTTTTAAAATAACCAGCTTATTCTGGTAACACTCCACAGACACGCTGCAGCCAATCTCAAAGCCCCACTGCTCCACCCAGTTCCCCTGCTGGATAATCTGCGGCACATTTTTCCCATTCCTTGTTGT
>BLMJ01000146.1 GCA_011960625.1 Lachnospiraceae bacterium
CAGGGAAAGATTAATGAAGGGACGCTGGTAGAGAATTGTGTTTTGAAGAAGGGGGTTTTTCACGGGGGAATCGTGGAGCCTGATGGTCTGAGCGAAAGTATGTGTGAAAACGGCGTGCAGGAAAGCAGGGCATAGGCATGGCGGGCAGTGAGACGGTATATATTAAGGTGGACAAGAATGTTGAGGTCACGAAGCCGGAGGTTACGCTTGGGGATGTGATCCAGATGGAGTGCCCGAATCCGGCGGTTGTTCCCAGACTTAAAAGCCTAAAATTACTGACATTCCATCACACGGACGATAAGCACCAGAACCGGGTGGCAATTTCAATCCTAAAGGTGATAGAGCGCATCCATGAAGAGTGTCCGAGCGTTGACGTACAGAATCTTGGAGAGACAGATTTCATCGTTACCTATGAGGAACAAAAGACAGCGGGAGGAGCAGTTCACTATACGAAGCTTACAGCGGTAGTAATTATCAGTTTCATGGGGGCTGCATTTTCGATTATGGCCTTTAACAACGACGTGGATACGACGAAATTATTTTCACAAATCTATGAATTGCTGACGGGACAGAAGTCGGACGGCTTCACGATTTTAGAGCTGACGTACTGTATTGGGCTGGTGATTGGAATCCTGACGTTTTTCAATCATTTTGGCAAAAAGAAGTTTACTGTGGATCCGACGCCAATGGAGATTGAAATGCGTCTGTATGAAAATGATATCCAGACCACCCTGATTGAGACGTATTCCAGAAAGGAGAAAGAGCTGGATGTGGGCACAGGTTCTAATGGCGGTCATCGGACTTAGCGCAGGTATGGTAGTGGCGGGAGGGCTTTTCTCGTTTATCAGTGAGCTTGGAGTGGTATCGGATTTTGCGGACAGAACCCACACAGGGGAACATATTCTGCTCTATGAAAACAGTGTGGCTTTGGGCGGGATTCTGGGAAATATTTTTTTTATTTACGGAATCCGGATTCCCTTTGGGACGTGGCAAAAGCTGCCAGATATAAAGATTAAGAATACAGGAGGAAAATAACCATGTATGATGTTCAATCCAAACATCCCCAAGACTTTATTAACCACGAGGAGATTCTAAGTACCCTCGCTTATGCCGATGAAAACAAGAACAATTCCAAACTCATCGACTCCCTAATCGAAAAAGCTGCTCTGCGCAAGGGACTTTCCCACCGAGAGGCTTCCGTTCTCCTTGCCTGCGAAGACGAAGAAATGAATCAAAAAATCTTCCGGCTGGCAGAGCAAATCAAGAAAGACTTCTATGGCAACCGTATCGTACTTTTTGCACCGCTGTACCTGTCTAACTATTGCATAAACGGCTGTACCTACTGTCCGTACCATATGAAAAACAAGCACATCGCCCGCAAAAAACTGACTCAGGAGGAAATCCGCCGCGAGGTCATTGCACTGCAGGACATGGGACACAAACGTCTTGCACTGGAAGCGGGAGAAGACCCAGTCCACAATACCATGGACTACTATCTGGACTGTATCAATACGATTTACAGCATCAAGCATAAAAATGGGGCCATTCGCCGCGTCAACATCAATATTGCGGCAACTACCGTAGATAATTACCGTCTGCTGAAAGAAGCCGGCATTGGAACCTATATCCTATTCCAAGAGACCTACCACAAAGAAAGCTATCTTGAGCTTCACCCCACTGGGCCAAAGCATGACTACGACTACCATACCACAGCCATGGACAGGGCCATGGAAGGCGGAATCGACGACGTAGGCGTTGGGGTGCTCTTCGGTCTGGACAAATACCGCTATGAATTTGCCGGACTTTTGATGCACGCCGAACACTTAGAAGCCGCATATGGCGTCGGCCCACACACCATCAGCGTGCCCAGACTGCGCAATGCGGATGATATTGACGCGGCTTCATTTACAAATGGAATCGACGACGATACCTTTGCCAAGATTGTTGCCTGCATCCGAATTGCAGTTCCTTACACTGGCATGATTATTTCCACCCGTGAGAGCCAAAAGACCCGTGAGCGCGTTCTCCATCTGGGTATTTCTCAGATTAGCGGCGGCTCAAAGACCAGCGTAGGCGGTTACTGCGAGCCGGAGCCGGAAGATGCGAAATCAGAACAGTTTGACGTAATCGACAATCGTACCCTGGATGAAGTCGTTCGGTGGCTTATGGAGATGGATTATCTTCCAAGCTTCTGTACCGCATGTTATCGGGAAGGAAGAACCGGAGACCGCTTTATGTCCCTATGTAAGAGCGGGCAGATTCAAAACTGCTGTCACCCCAATGCTCTGATGACTCTGGAAGAATATTTGATGGATTACGCTTCCCCGGAGACGA
>BLMJ01000147.1 GCA_011960625.1 Lachnospiraceae bacterium
AAAAAGTGGAAGAACAAAAGAATGGTTCTAAGGACAGCTTTTCTTTTTTTTAATTATTTGATTTAGCAGACAGAATTTTTTCAGAGGATATGGATGGTAATATACATTATATGAAGTTGAAGAATAAAATCGTGGAGGAATATATTTACGATGAGACAATTGATGGAAAAATTGCAGCAAAACGAAAGAAAATTTGTTTGAATGGAGATAATTGGAATGAAAAAAATATCGGAGGGATTTTGACTAAACTTTTACAGTGTGGGGAGTTTATGCAGATTTTATATTTCATTCAATTTCTGGGACGGGACAGAATATACCGTATACTTGACGAAGGCTCGAAAGAAAGGGATGATGTTTATGAGGTGGCGTATGCACTGAAAAAATCGGTGCAGGCGATGAATGAGAGTCAGGAGGAAGAGAGTAAATATTTAATACAAATGTATTCTCGGATGAAAGAAGTGATGTTAGCGCTTTTAGATCTATTGCCTTTAAACGCAGATATTATTTGTGGAGAAGAATTGCTTGGGCATGCAAACCGAGGAAGGAATATGGGAGGAGCTTTTTGAAAAGGAAAATGAATTTATAGGGCAACTTGAAAAAGAGTGGATGAACAGTTGGAAATAGATGATAATATGTATTGTGATGTATGGGATATGATGGTGGAGGAAGGGACTAAACAATTTGGGAATAATGAACATAATAGAAAATATTCTGGAACAATGCTATGAAGAAAAAATAGATGAGGGTGAGATGGATTTTTGTATGTATTAGGTTCAAGACTCAATTATGAATAGCAGTGATAAATTTGCTAAATTAAGAGATAAAGAATGGATTAAAAAAGTGATATCTGTTAATAACTCCATAGAAGCTGATGAAGAGGAAAATAATTTTTATCTGCATAGTTACCTTAAATATTTGCAAGCAGAGGACAATGGTTTTGACATTTCGGGCGTACGTGGAGAGGCAATTGCTAATTTTACAAAAGAATTGTTAGAGAATGAAACGATAGCGGCAGAGCTGGTACAAAAGGATATTTACAATATACTTACAAAGAAGATGGAACTGGCAGAAGAAGATTTTGAAAGTCTTTTTAATTAGTAATTTAAAGGAAGTACATATATGAATGACACAATAAATCGATACATGGCTATTTTATGTTACCCTTTTGCCTCATTAGACTTTTTTCGGAAAGATTATTTTAAAGAGATTCTTGAATTAAAGCATGAAAAACAGGAAAAGAAGAGTAAAGGATAGATAGGAATATAAAAACTCTTGAGGAAAATCTGCGTAAGGATGTTGTGCGTCATATGTAGAACCAATATATTCCTATGATGAAATCTACATGTATTTAGAAAAGTGCTACTTATACGATTTACGAACAGGGGACGTACATTCCGCTTTACACCTGTATTTATCATGTTTTTATAAAATTATGAATGCATTGATATCACAGCGAGATGAAAAGATTGTATTTAAATATTGGAAGAACAGTCAGGATGAAAGATTCCTCGGTGGGTTTGGGGATGAAAATAAGATATTTTTATTCCATAGTATGAACATGCATATTCCTCTGGATTTTATCGTGATGCTCTATATGGCTCAGAATCCGGATAATACGATGCGGACAATCTTCTCGGAAACAATGGTGTATCCACGCTTGAGCAGGGCATGTATCCTGCGGTAACCATATCTGTTTCTACTGTAAATAACTCCTTAATGCGTATCCGCAAAGAAAAATATTTGTCCGGTTGGGACATAATCTTTTCCAGATAGTAATAACTGCTTTTTGATAAGTTCAGTTTTCCAAATAATCGTGGCAGTGAGTAATTAATCTTTAGGGCATCGATCATCACTGCCTTCTCCATGTTGCTGAGAGCTGTTTGCTCGATGCCGGGGTCTTTTTTAATTGTTTCCTTAAGGATATCTATTTCCATTTGCATTTCAAGCATTTGATTCTTAAGCTCTGCCACTTCATGGGAGGATGAAACACTAGATTCCACTGGTGCAGTCCCTTCCTTAAGTTCTCCGGATGGAATATTTTTGTTATTCATCAGACCTAATGTACCTTCCTTCAGATAACGCTTTCGCCATTGATAGATACTGGCTCTGCTATAACCAATATCTTCTGATACATATTTTATACTTTCTCCGTGTTGAAAGCAACGCCTGATTGCATCGAGTTTAACATCCAATGAGGGATTTCTTGGATGCTCTTTGGGATTTGCAAACCGGGAAAGCGGTTTGCGTTCCCTTTTTATTATATTTTCCTCAGCAATCCATGTATATAGTTGTCTTCCCGTTGGATATCCCAAGATACGTATTGTTTCAGATACGGAATTTGTTTAGTGAAAAAGTTCTAGTGCGGTTGATTTTTGTTCTTTGGAATACATAAAAAGACTCATCTCAGAGTTCTATGGTAGTCCAATTTTTTGTCCGCATCCCCAATGTGGGGGAGGTCTTCTTTTGTACAGGTGAATAAGACGGATCAGAAGATGTATGAGATGGTTGGGAGGATATTGGAGAAGTTGTGACTCTTGCGGAAGTGATATTGTCTAAAGAAATATCAGAATATGCCGATATATATTAAAGATAGAAGCTTCAACCTATTGATTTTAGTGCGGGACTGTTGTAAACTT
>BLMJ01000148.1 GCA_011960625.1 Lachnospiraceae bacterium
TTTGCGATTTCTGTGCATCGCGGAGCGTGTTGCTGGTCACGGAGTGAACAGTAACAGACCGCTGCGAAAAATGTACGAAAATTCTTAGAAGGACTTGCATTTCCTCACTTTTTGTGGTAAGCTATCCTAGCGAATGGAAGTAGGTCTTTTTTTTATGCCTAAATATTTGGGTAGCCTCGCAAGCTACCATGGTAACACGTCAATGAAAAAACGTAAAGCGAGGTGGAAGTTGTGCGTACAAGAATCACATTGGAATGTACAGAATGCAAGCAGCGTAACTACAACATGACGAAGGATAAGAAATCTCATCCTGAGCGTATGGAGACGAAGAAGTATTGCAAGTTCTGCAAATCACACACATTGCATAAGGAAACGAAGTAGTCGCCGTAAAGGAGTGGTTGTCATGAGCGAAAAGACGCAGAAGAAAAGCTGGTTCAAGGGTCTTAACAGAGAATTTAAGAAAATCATTTGGCCAGACAAGATGACAGTAGCAAAACAGACGGCAGCAGTTGTTTCTGTATCCGTAATATTGGGAGCGGTCATTGCAATCGTTGACTTTATCGCCCAGTACGGAGTAGATTTATTGGTAAGATAGAACTGATAATCTGCAGGCAAGAAAGGTGAGTTTATGTCAGAGGCAAAATGGTATGTAGTGCATACCTATTCCGGGTATGAGAACAAAGTGAAAGCCAACATTGATAAGACGATTGAGAACAGGCATCTGGAAGAGCAAATCCTTGAAGTGAGGGTTCCTATGCAGGATGTGGTGGAACTTAAGAACGGTGTTCAGAAGGCGGCGCAGAAGAAAATGTTCCCCGGTTATGTACTGATTCATATGATTATGAATGATGATACGTGGTATGTAGTGCGGAACACCAGAGGCGTCACGGGCTTTGTTGGGCCGGGCTCTAAGCCGATTCCGCTTACAGATGCGGAGATGGCTCCGCTGGGGATTCAGCGAGAGGATATTATGGTTGATTTTGCGGAGGGCGATACGGTTCGGGTAATTGCCGGAGCGTGGGCGGATACCGTTGGAGTCATCCAGGCTATGAACTTGCAGAAGCAGAGTCTTACAATCAATGTTGAACTGTTCGGCCGCGAGACACCGGTTGAAATCAGTTTCGCAGAAGTTAAGAAGTTGTAAATCAAAAACAGTGGGAGGGATTTATTTCCCGACATCACCACAAGGAGGTAATTGAGATGGCAAAAAAAGTAGAAGGTTACATTAAGTTACAGATTCCTGCCGGAAAGGCAACTCCGGCGCCACCGGTTGGACCTGCTCTTGGTCAGCATGGTGTGAATATCGTTGAGTTTACAAAGCAGTTTAACGCAAGAACGGCAGATCAGGGGGACCTGATTATTCCTGTAGTTATCACCGTTTACAGTGACAGAAGTTTCAGCTTTATCACGAAGACGCCGCCGGCAGCAGTTTTGATTAAGAAGGCATGCAATATCAAGTCTGGTTCAGGTGTACCGAATAAGACGAAGGTTGCAACGATTACACAGGCTCAGTTAAGAGAGATTGCGGAGACAAAGATGCCGGATTTGAACGCGGCGACCGTTGAGGCGGCCATGAGCATGGTAGCAGGTACTTGCCGCAGTATGGGTGTTAAGGTTGAGGCGTAGAGCCGTAACTTCATTATTCTTTTGATAAATGTAAACGAGTAAGTGGGAGGGTTATCCCGACATTACCACAAGGAGGTTATTTAGATGAAAAGAGGAAAGAAATATGTTGAGGCTGCAAAAGCGATTGACAGAGGAACGCTCTACGACGTTGCAGATGCAGTATCATTAGTTAAGAAGACTGCAGTAGCAAAATTCGATGAGACAATCGAGGCTCATATCAGAACCGGATGTGACGGACGTCACGCTGACCAGCAGATTCGTGGTGCGGTTGTACTTCCC
>BLMJ01000149.1 GCA_011960625.1 Lachnospiraceae bacterium
AGATTTCCTATGTGACGAAGAAAACGCAGGAATTATTGAGATATCTCAATAAGAAATGTCTGCTTGTGCCGACGACAACCAGAACCATACAGCAATACAACCGGATTGATCTGGATGCAGGTCCCTTCGATTATGCATTGGTATGCAATGGCGGGATACTTCAGATTAACGGTGAGAGCGACCCTTCATGGTATGAGCGGTCTAGGGAGCTGATTGCGGATTGTACCAAAGAGCTTCGGCATGCGCTGAGATTGCTTGAGAAAGAGCCTCTTCGGAAGTTTGAATTACGCTTCATTGAGGAGCTGTTTGTATTCACGAAATGCAATGACCCGGATACCGTTATCTCCAGGTTGAAAATGGAGCTGGATACTGAGAAGATCGACGTGCTGGCAAATGGGGAGAAGGTCTATGCGGTGCCGAAAAAACTTGATAAAGGCATGGCTGTGCAAAGATTTGGCGAGTATATTGGCGCGGATGAGGTCATTGCAGCCGGTGACAGCGAGTTTGACGTCTCAATGGTTGAGGCGGCCGATATCGGCATCGTTCCGTCCGGGTTTTGCCGGAAATATCAGGCGGAAGGCAATATTAAGGAGATGAAGGGAGATAGTTTCTTTTCTGATGAGATGCTCTCGTGGATTGAAGCGTATGTAAAATTGTAGAAAAACAGGCAGAGATTTTTAGGCATAAGAAGGGAAATTATAAAAGAAGGGAAACTAATTGGAAATACTTGACGAATACTGGTAAAACCAGTAAAATATTATGTGCGACTTAGAAAAATATATAGTTTTTAGGAGGTCATGACAAATGGCAAAATGGGTTTATATGTTCAAAGAGGGTAACGCAACCATGAGAAACCTTCTTGGCGGTAAAGGTGCGAATCTTGCTGAGATGACGAGCTTGGGACTTCCGGTACCTCAGGGCTTTACGATTACGACAGAGGCCTGTACACAGTACTATGAGGACGGAAGAACAATCAACGACGAGATCATGGGGCAGATCATGGAAGCCGTTACCAAGATGGAAGAGATTACGGAGAAGAAGTTTGGCGATAAGGAGAATCCGCTTCTCGTATCTGTGCGTTCCGGCGCAAGAGCATCCATGCCAGGTATGATGGATACGATCCTGAACCTTGGTCTGAATGAAGATGTTGTTGAGACATTGGCAGAGAAGTCCCAAAATCCACGTTGGGCATGGGACTGCTACAGAAGATTCATCCAGATGTATTCCGACGTAGTTATGGAAGTTGGAAAGAAGTATTTTGAAGAGCTGATTGACAAGATGAAAGAGGAAAAGGGCGTTAAGCAGGATGTAGAGCTTACGGCTGAAGATTTGAAAGAGCTTGCAGGGCAGTTCAAGGCAGAGTACAAAGCGAAGATTGGACAGGACTTCCCATCTGACCCGAAGGAGCAGTTGATGGGAGCGATTAAGGCTGTATTCCGTTCATGGGACAACCCGAGGGCCAATGTATACCGTCGTGACAACGATATCCCGTATTCATGGGGAACTGCTGTAAACGTACAGTCTATGGCATTTGGTAATATGGGTGATGACTGCGGTACAGGCGTTGCATTTACCCGTGACCCTGCGACTGGAGAGAACGGTCTGTTTGGAGAGTTCCTGACCAACGCACAGGGCGAGGACGTGGTTGCAGGCGTGCGTACGCCTATGCACATTTCCGAGATGGAGCAGAAATTCCCAGAAGCATTTGTACAGTTCAAGGAAGTTTGCGAGACCCTTGAGAAACACTATAGAGATATGCAGGATATGGAGTTTACTGTAGAGCATGGAAAGCTTTATATGCTGCAGACACGTAACGGAAAGAGAACCGCTCAGGCTGCCTTAAAGATTGCTTGCGACCTTGTAGACGAAGGTATGAGGACAGAGGAAGAGGCTGTTGCGATGATCGATCCTCGTAACCTTGACACACTTCTTCACCCACAGTTCGACGCTGCTGCACTGAAGGCTGCAACACCGCTTGGAAAAGGTCTTGGAGCATCACCTGGAGCTGCCTGTGGTAAGGTTGTATTTACGGCAGAGGATGCTGTTGAGTGGCATGCAAGAGGAGAAAAGGTTGTTCTTGTACGTCTTGAGACATCACCGGAGGATATCACCGGTATGAAGTCTTCACAGGGTATATTGACTGTCCGCGGCGGTATGACCAGCCATGCAGCCGTTGTTGCCCGTGGAATGGGTACATGCTGTGTATCCGGATGCGGTGATATCGCTATGGACGAGGAGAACAAGAAGTTTACACTGGCAGGAAAGGTATTCAACGAGGGAGATGCAATCTCTATTGATGGTACGACAGGTAACATCTATGAAGGACTCATTCCTACCGTTGACGCTAAGATTGCCGGAGAGTTCGGAAGAATTATGGCATGGGCGGACAAGTATAGAAAATTAGGCGTTCGTACTAATGCTGATACACCAGCAGACGCGAAGAAGGCTGTTGAGCTTGGTGCAGAAGGTATCGGCCTTTGCCGTACGGAGCACATGTTCTTCGAGGAAGACAGAATTGCTGCATTCCGTGAGATGATCTGCTCTGATACCGTAGAAGAGAGAGAGGCGGCTCTTGAGAAGATTCTGCCATACCAGCAGGGAGACTTCGAGGCTCTCTATACAGCGCTGGAAGGAAATCCGGTTACTATCCGTTTCTTAGATCCTCCGCTTCATGAGTTTGTTCCTACAGACGAAGAAGATATTAAGAAGCTGGCTGATACACAGGGTAAGACTGTAGAGCAGATTAAGACGCTGATCGATTCTCTCCATGAGTTCAATCCGATGATGGGTCATCGTGGATGCCGTCTTGCAGTTACCTATCCTGAGATTGCGAAGATGCAGACAAAGGCTGTAATTCGTGCGGCAATCAATGTTAAGAAGGCTCATCCGGACTGGGCGGTTAAGCCGGAGATCATGATTCCGTTGATTGGCGATATAAAAGAGCTTAAGTATGTGAAGAAGTTTGTGGTTGAGACAGCAGATGCAGAGATTGCAGCGGCAGGTATTGATCTTCACTACGAAGTTGGTACTATGATTGAGATCCCAAGAGCAGCGCTTACGGCAGACGAGATTGCGAAGGAAGCTGACTTCTTCTGCTTCGGTACGAATGACCTGACACAGATGACGTTCGGTTTCTCACGCGATGATGCGGGCAAATTCTTAGAGGGATACTATGACGCTAAGATTTATGAGAATGATCCGTTTGCAAAACTTGACCAGACAGGTGTTGGTAAGCTGATGGAGACAGCGATTAAGTTAGGCAAGCCTTCCAATTCAGAGCTGCATATCGGAATCTGCGGCGAGCATGGCGGAGATCCAAGTTCTGTAGAATTCTGCCATAAGATTGGTTTGGATTATGTATCCTGTTCACCATTCCGTGTACCGATTGCACGGTTGGCGGCGGCACAGGCGGCTATAAACAATGTAGGAAAATAGAATATAAGCCAGTCTATTTTGGAACTTTTGTGGCGACTTGTGAAGACGTACAGAAATATATGTCGCATCACCCACAGTATACAAAAGCCAATAGATTCAAAGACATAGTGCTTAAAGTCTATGTATAAGTCGAAAGGGAAGTGAGAGATTACTTCCCTTTTGCGTATCTGTTGAGGACTAAATCAGTAAAACATTAAGTTTTATTGATTTAGTCCTTTTTTGCGTTTATGGTTGTTTATTTCAATTTTTATATTGAGATTTTCAATAAAAAATAATAAGGAGCTTCCTGTATAATACAAATATAGGAAATTCCAAGAAAGAAGGTTGAGAAAAAAATACCTCAGAGTAAAAT
>BLMJ01000150.1 GCA_011960625.1 Lachnospiraceae bacterium
GTTTACCGTAGGACTTAATGTATCAATTACAAATAACTCATTGCTCCGGAGGAATATACTGATGACAGGAAAAATATATATGAAATTCATTTTAGTGAAGACGGAGCATATAAGATTATCCCTTATGCGACAGATATGGCAGACAATCTAAATGCTCCTGTCAATTACCAAAAGGAATCTAAGAGCAATGAGTTATTTGTAATTGATACATTAAGTCCTACGGTAAACCTGTCATACAATGATTACAATGCAAGTAATAATAATTACTTTAAATCCAGAGAAATGACGATTGTATACGGTGAAAGAAACTTTGACAAAAAACTTTTGTCCTTTGATATGGAAATAAACGGAGATAAAGTCAAAGGCAGCGCGGAAGGCGGAAGACTTACTTATGAAGAAATAAGGAAAGTAGAAGGAATTATGGTTGGCGAGCTTTCGGATCCGGAAAAAGATTTTAACGAATTTACCCATACGTCTGAGCGAAAAGTAACATGTGTCATTAAATTTAAAGATGACGATTGTTATAAGCTGATACCATACATCAAGGACAAGGCAGGCAACAATGCAGAAAATATAGAAGACCGTGATACATGGGTGAATTATGGAGAAGAATATCTAAATCATCCGGCTAACGTGGAATTTTTTATCGATCATACGGTTCCGACAGTAGAAGTGAAGTACAATGACGATAAGATTGGTGTAAATAATAAAACTTATTTTAAAGATCAGCGTACTATGAATATTATCTATACAGACCGGAATTATTCAAAAGAAGGTTTGAAATTCCGATTCAAACATAACGGCGAGATAAAAGAGGATATCGGATATGATGAACTAGCGGCATTGGCAGAAAAGAAAGATTCTGGATTCGTAATTTCAGAGAAATTGAAGGATTCAGAAAGCAATGTGGAAGACAGCAGGAAACATAAGGATGACAGAAAAATAACATTTTCCATCACATTTGGTAAGGATGAAGAAGACCATGATTATATGATCGAACCTTATATTACAGATCTTGCGGGGAACGATAATCGTGCTGCAGGCGTATCAGACCAAAATCAATTAGTAAATACAGGTGAAGATTTTACGGTAGATATGTTAGAGCCGGTTATTACGGTCAAATACTATCTGGGAACTGCAGAAAGCGGAAAAGAGATTACTTCTGATATAGAAAAAACTGTTAATAAGCCAGAGTCAGATTGGTACTATACAAACCAGACGATAACGGCAGTTGTATCCATTGATGAGAGAAATTTCAACCTTGGAAACATGACCTTCTCTAATGAGCCAAAGCAGGTGGATATGAGTGTTAAAACAAGTTATGAAAAAAATGCAGCAGACATTAAGGATTATGCTGGAGATGCAAACCGCTGCGGGAATTGGAAAAGGGAGCAGGATCAAGAGAATACATATACACAGCAGTTTGATTTCATTGCCGAAGCAGATTATGCGTTGAATTTTAAATATGTAGATCTGGCAGGAAATACTTGCTCTTTGATTGAGGAGATTCTTCCAGGAGACAATAGCTCATACCGTTTTGTGGTAGACCGTACGGCTCCGACCGGAACGATTAAAATTGCAAATAAAGATGGGGAAAATGTATTCGACCGGTTAATAAATCAGATTAAAGTATTCTTTGGCATTTACGACAATAAGCAGATAAAGATTGAATTTACCAGTGAAGATATCACTTCTATCTATACACAGAAATACTATATGTATGACCCTGGAGATATTCATGGAGAAGTAGCGCAGTTAGAAATAGAAGATAAGTCGGTCAATGCCTCTGAGATGACATTAGAGAGAATTTCCATAAATGATTGGATTGGAGAAAGCAAGTACCAACGTAATGTAGATGCACAGGTATATAAAACGTCTGCAAATACCCAACAGGTTCCATATATGCGTCTGGAAGACAAAGCTGGAAATGTAGCATTTTTTTCAAGCGACGGTGTAATTGATGACCGTACTGCGCCGGAGGGACCATCTATTACGATTACCACCCCGGAATCCAAAGCAGGATATTATAACGGAAATGTGAATTTTACGATAGACGTTAAAGATTCGGCTACTCCAGATTCCGCAAGAAACAAAACATATTCAGGTTTGAAGGAAGTTTCCTATAAGATTTATAAGGACGGCAATTCAAGCAGCCCGACACAGACAGGAAACTACAATTCAGAATTAACAGCTCGAAAGAACCGTATACAGTCTCTGGTAAAACGTGAAACAATAAATGCATCTTTGAATAACAGCAATCGGGTTACGATTGAGGTAAGGGCAGTAGATTATGCAGGAAATGAATCTGTCCAGACAAAAGAGATAAAGATTGATATTACAGCGCCTAGGGCAGAGATTAGTTTTGATTTGAATAATCCTTTAAATGGGAAGTATTATAATGCGACAAGAACGGCGACTGTTACGGTATATGAACGTAATTTTGACCCGAACGACGTACATTTTACAATTACGAATACGGATGGTTCTATGCCTTCCATCAGTGGATGGAGTATCGGCAGTCAGACAGGCGTGTCAGACGATACACCGAATACTTGTACGGTATCATTTTCGACAGACGGTGATTATACAATGGCAATGGAATGTACAGATTTGGCGGGAAATGGTTCAAACAGGGCGGATACGCCGGAATTTACTATCGACAAAACAGTCCCGACGATCAGCGTAGCTTTTGATAATAATAATGCCTTAAACGGAAAATATTACAGTACCCCGCGTACAGCAACTATAACGGTAAACGAGCATAATTTCAACGGTTCCGAAGTCCAGACTGCAATTAATGCTACCTTACAGTCCCAGGGCATTACACCACCGGGAGTCAACGGATGGTCAGGCGGCGGAGATATCCACACGGCAACCGTGCATTTTGGGACAGACGGAGATTACTCCTTTAACGTTAATTATACGGATATGGCAGGAAATCCAGCGACTGTTTACAATGTAGAACAATTTACTATTGACCAGACAAAACCAGAGATTGAGATTTTTGACGTTATAGACAAATCTGCGAATAACGGTCTGATTGAACCTGGCGTAAGGTACAGTGATGTGAATTATGATACGGCAGGCGTTGAGATTACGATTGAAGGAGCCAACCATGGAAAACAATCGGTTGACGGAACAAGATCTTCTATACCAAACGGAGAGAGTATTAAGATGGCAGACTTTATCCATGAAAAAGAGATGGATGATGTATATACGTTAACTGCAAAAGTGACAGACCGTGCAGGAAATTCAGATGAAAAATCCGTAGTATTTTCTGTCAACAGGTTTGGATCTACGTACGAATTCAGCAGTGAAACGAAGTCTCTTCTGTCAAATTATTATTCTAATAAAGAGAAAGATTTAGTCATCATAGAGACAAACGTAGATACTTTGGAGCATCGTGGAATCTCCTACGGACGAGACGGTGAGTTGGTAACTCTGGAAGAAGGAAAGGATTATCAGGTAAGGGAAAGCGGAAGTGAGGTATCATGGAAACGCTATGAATACACGATCCCTGCAAAAAATTTTGAAAAAGAGGGACGTTACAACATCACAATTGATTCCGTAGACCGTGCAGAAAATGAAGTCAATAACAAGGTAAAGAATACAGATATTGAATTTGTAATTGATAAAACGGCGCCCTCTGTAGTAATTACCGGTATTGAGAACCGGAAACAGTACAGAAGCAATAGCAGGGACGTAGTGATCAAGGTTACAGATAACATTGCAATAGGAGATATGGACGTCTATGTAGACGAAAACGATTCAGTGAAACACTACGATGAAAAGACAATTCGTAAACAGAAAGGAGAAGTTGTCTATACGTTGGACAGCTCCACTGACTGGCAGAAAATAAAAGCAATTGCGGCAGATGCAGCGGGCAACAGCATTGAGACAGGCCAGTACAGCGTCTTGATTACATCGAATATTCTGGTTCAGTTTTACCGTAATACACCGTTATTTATTGGCTCTATTATAACTGTGGCAGCGATAATTGGTTTCGGTATATTTCTATTTATCAGACGTAGAAGAACCGTACGATAAGAGTAACAAAATAAGAATAAATATAAGTCAGGAATAGAGCAGATAATTCCGGGCCGCCTGAATCTTTTGATTTAGGCGGCCTTGCTGTATATAGAATAATTTAAGAAGGAATAGGTGGGGAAGATGATTAAGGAAGGTGAAATTCTGGGAGGAATATACCAGATTATAAGGGAAATTGGGCAAGGAGGAACCGGAATTATATATCTTGCTGAGCATCTGCGTCTTTATAAGAAAGTGGTAGTAAAAAAGATTAAAGACAATTTCGTCGGTCATATCAATGAACGTGCGGAGGTGGATATTTTGAAAGGGCTTCATCATACCTGCTTACCTCAGGTGTACGACTTTTTAGTGATTGGAGGCAGCATATTTACAGTGATGGAATATATAGAAGGCAATGACCTGAAATATTATCTGGAACACCAATATCAGTTTTCAGAAAAGTTGCTTTGCCATTGGATGTCACAGCTTAGCGAGGTTATGGAGTATCTCCATACCCGGAAACCACCGATATTCCATAGTGATATCAAACCGGAGAATCTGATGATAACGGAAGATCAAAGGATTTTTTTGATTGATTTTAATATATCCATAGATGGGGAAAATTCTAAAGATATTCAAGGAATCAGCCCATGGTATGCTGCGCCTGAGCAGTATGAGAAAGCGCAGGCAGTATTATATGGGAAAGATTCGAAGATTCGGATAGATGGAAGAATGGATATTTACAGTCTTGGGGCAGTTTTCTACCGTCTTATGACAGGATGTCTTCCCTCTCCTGAAAAAATAGTTCCGGATATTATGGAAATGGAAATCCCCTACAGCGAAGGGTTCAAAGCAATTATTTCCAAGGCCATGAAACGAAATCCGGCGGCAAGGTTTGGGTCTGCAAAGCAGATGAGCCAGATGTTGTCAGATGTTGCCAGGATGGATCCAGTGTATAAAAGATATGGCCGTATACAGGCAGGAGGAATCTTCTTGTGGATAACTCTGGTAATTACAGGAGGTCTGATGGTTTATTATGGAAACTGGCAGAACAATGTTGAGAAATTTAATCAGGCATACCATGAGTTATATATTAGTACAGAAGAGCAAGATAATACTCAGATTGTATCTAAGGCAACCGAGATGTTGAATGATTTTCGTTATAAGGCATATATGGATAGACATCAAGACCAGAGGGCAGAAATCCTTCATGTGTTGGGAGAAAGTTATTTTCAGCAGGAGAATTTCAAAGAGGCTTCCAAGTATTATAAGGAGGCATGGGAGATAAATCCCGCCAAAGAAGGTTATTGTAGAGATTATGTTATTGCTATGATAAGAGACGGACAGAATACGAAGGCGCAGAGAATTATAGAATCAGACAATAATTTAGACAATATGGAAATGTACCTGATTCAGGCAGAAATCGAATGGGCAGGAGACAATAAGGAAGAGGCCTTGGATGCCCTGGGGAAAATCATAGAATCTGAATGCGGACAAGCAGACAAAGAGATTTTTTTCGGAGCATGCCTGTTAGCAGCAGATATCTATGTGTCAGAAGGATTTTATGGGGAGGCTTTAAAAACGCTGGAATTTGCGAAAAAAGTAGATTCTTCCAAAGATATTCTTCGCAGGATGGGTCAGACAGCGGCAGAAGCTGCGACGGTGGAGAAAAGAGAAACAGTCAAAAAAACTTATCTGGGAAAAGCATATGAATGTTACCATTTGCTAAATCAAAGCAGCGCCCCGAGTTATGAGGATCAGATGAATCTTGCATTGACAAAAAGGGCATTAGAGGATTATGAAGGAAGTAATTCAGTATTAAAAGGAATGTTAAGGGAATATTCCGAGGATTATCGGATTCCAATGTGGATGTGCTACAACTATCTGGATATTGCCGCTGGGCAGGGAGATAGCGAAGAAACAGACGGTGAACTTAGTTATAGATATCAAGACAGTACATATCTTTACCGTAAATCCGGGCAGAAGAATCCGGATATGGAGGAGCTGATAGAAGTTATGGAAGAAAAATGAGAAATGAGGGATAAAAGAGATGACTGGAATAGGGTATATGATTTTAGGGACTATTATTGTTACACTGTCAACAATCGGGTTTATTGCTGTTGAAATACTGATGGCAAGAAAGAAAAGAAAAGTCCGTGAGAGTATATATCATATATATGGGTAAGAGAATACCGGCCATGATGTGAAATGAATTAGAAGAATAGACAGGGAGGGAAAGGCAAGGAAGGAATGGAGAAAAGAAGAACGAAGATAATACTGACAGTATTGATTGGAATGCTGATATTAATAATAGGGGGAACCTCATTCTACCTGGTAAGGGGACGAATGGCAGAAAAGAATTATACGGAGGCAATCACCTCTGCAGAAAAGTATGTAGCGCAGAATAACTATGAAGATGCGGTGATCCAATATAAGAAAGCCATATCGGTAAATGAAAAGGACGATAAGGCTTATATTGGGCTTTCTGAGGTCTATATCTTACAGGAGGATTTCTCAAAGGCAAAAGCAATCCTGAACAAAGGATATGGGGCTACAGGATCTATTAAGATTAAAAGGGCGTTAGAAAAGGTTGAGAGAGAAATTCTGGTAGGAAATTATTTGACTGGCGATAAGATGAAAAGGGAAAATTTTGATCTTAGCACGGCTTCGGCAAATATTAAGATAGACGCCTCATTTTATCAGAAACTAATCAGCTATACATTTGAAGATTTCAAAGATGAGTTCGGAAGTGCTGGAAATATAAAAAAGAATAAAGAAGGTTATCTGGAAGTGGATCATCCAAAGTTAAACGGAAAGTGCTATTACAGAAATACTAGCAATAACAAGGATATTGTGGATGAGAGCCGGAGTACGCCCAAAGAGACAAGTATGCCGGAGAAGATATCCCTGAACTCTGTGGGACTTTTGTTCCGCAATTTTGAAGGGGGAGTCAGTCTTGACAAGATTCAGATAATGCTGTCACAGAGAGTTCAGCCTGTAAAAAAAGATAAGAGAACATATATAGAAGCAGAACTGGATGACTGTGTTATCCGTATTGAGACAGACGATGACGGAAATATAGTGGATGAGGATGCATGGAATGAGATTATCCTTCCTAATGCCAATAAGAAGAAAAAAAATGCAGGACATATATCCGGAGTAGTGTTAGACGCGGTAACCGGCAGTGGAGTAGGAGAGGCGGTTCTTATATTTGAACCGGCAGCGGGAGTAGGAGAGAAGCAAACTATTAAGACAGACAGCACAGGCATCTTTTCGGCGGAGTTGGAACCGGAAAATTACAAAGTAACTGTTTCGGCGGACCAATATATTGAGGAAGAATTTTCATGTGAAATTGAGGAAGGAAAGACCTACAAAGGTATCCAATATATTATTTCACCGGATCTTGCTGCCGGGAGCGCTAGGATTGTGTTGGAGTGGAACGCACAGCCTATGGATCTGGATTCTTATCTTTCCGGAGAAACAGACACCGGAAAAGAGGTGGACGTCAGATATTCAAGGAAAGAATCGAGAGAAGGAGATAAAGTTATAGCATCCCTTGATTTGGACGATACAGATGGCTATGGTCCGGAAACAACCACAATTTATGACTTAAATGGGGTATATAGGTTTAGAGTAGCTGATTTTCACCGAACCAGAACCATGAAAGAGTATGGCGCTACCGTAAAGGTCTATCTGCCGGGAAAACAGCCGGAGGTCATTACCATCAATCCTGAAGCAGATGTAAAAGATATCTGGATTGTATGTGAAATTGACCATGGAGAATTGAATATTATTAACGGCGCACCAGATGAAGACCGATTTACAACATCGAATAAATAAGGAAGACAGTAAAGATGTGGATTACAATAATCATAGTTATAGCAATCGTGTTGGCAGGTATAATAAGTTATATTATGATAAATAGCCGCAAAGCAGAAATGCAGAAATATTATGGGGCGGCTTACAAGATGATCAAGGAAATATGTCTGGCAAATGCGTTGAAGAACCAGAAACCAAGGGAGAATCATGAACAGAAGGTTATGATTTATCTAAAATGGAAAGACAGGGAGAAACAGGGATATGTATTCGACCCTCAGCAGGGAGTTCGCATTGGGCGCAATCCTGGAAAAAATGAAATCTGCATCCGTGAAAAAATGATATCCGGGCAGCATTGTGTAATTTATCTTTCCGAGGGAATGCTCGCTATACAAGATCTGAATTCGTCAAACGGAACCTGGATACGCAGGGGATTTTGGAAACACAGGTTACAGGGGGCAGAATATCTGTTGTCCGGAGATAAGATCATTGTGGGAGGATTAAAATTAACGGTTACAATATTTACATTTGACATGGCATACATATAGGAGGCTGAAAGATGATACTAATGGTATATAACAAATTGGTATGTAAGGAGTTCTTATTGCCCAATCTACATGACGTAGACTATGAAATCCGCCTGTACCAGGACATTTTCCACATAAAGAGGGACGTGGAGCTCTCTCTTGAGAATTCTTCCAGGGGCTGGGAAATCGTAAGTGGCGAGACTTATTACATAAAGGAAAATCAGGTTAGGATTCAGAGATATCTGCTTAGAGACAATGGGATCGTAGAAATAAAGACAATGGATGGGGAGAGATTTCAGGTGATCGCGGTAGATTGCCAGCTAAGCTTTCCTATTACTAAAAAATATGATATCGGAATGATGAAGGAGATTTCTGTCGGAAAGAGCATAGGAAATCTGATTCGGTATCAATTCATGGATTTGATTTCAGCATCCCATGTCACATTTATCCATCATTCGGACGGGTGGTACTTAAATGATACGAGTACCAATGGGGTATTTTGCGACGACGTACGCATAAAAGGAAGGAAAAAGCTAAAATTTGGCGACCATATAGAAAGCTTTGGACTTCATATTATATTTTTAGAAGATATGATTGCAGTAGGAAACTTCTACGGGGAACTGGAAATTAAGGAAGATATCCTGAAACCGATAGAAATCCCTCAACAAGAAAAAGACAGGATGAAAGAACGAAAGAAACATAAAGAACAGTATTTTCATCGTTCCCCAAGATATCTTCCAGTCCTTCACAGGGAAAGTGTGGAGATAGAAGCCCCGCCTTCTCCGCGGGTTATAAAACAGAAGCCTTTGTTTATGACTATAGGGCCTGCATTTACGATGGCAATCCCTATGATGCTTGGGTGTGCGATTGCCATATTCGGCTCCAGAATCTCAGGGCAATCTTCCGGGGCATTCATGTACACGGGACTGATTACGGCAGTCAGCTCTTCTTTGATCGGCGTAGTATGGGCGGTCTTGAATTTGAATTATAGTAAGAAAGAACAGTTGGAGGATGAGAACCAGAGATTCAATGCGTATAGCAATTATCTAATAATGATTGCAGATTCCATACGGGAAAAATATTGTCACAATACAGAAGCAATGAACCAGATGTATCCTTCGGCAAAACAATGCCTGTCCTATGGAAAGGACAGCAGCGAGTTGTGGAACAGGAACCATAGCCATCAGGATTTTCTCTTCCAGAGGCTGGGAATCGGGGAACAGCCGTTTCAGGTTGAAATAGGGATACCGAAAGAAAAGTTTACTTTGATTAATGATTCTTTATTAGAGAAGCCGAAGATGATCAGGGAGGAATTCAGGACATTGAGACAGGTTCCGGTAGGGATTTCTCTTCTGGATAAAACGTTGATTGGACTTGTAGGAGGTGAAGGAAAGCAGGGGGCAGTGCAGATGATGCATACCCTTGTGGTAGGAATCACAGCGGCGCATAGTTATACGGACGTGAAACTTGTATTTATTTACCGGGAATATGACAGAAAAAGGCAAGAAGATTGGGAGTGCATGCGTTGGTTTCCGCATGTGTGGTCAGAAGATAAGAGTACACGTTATATGGCGGCGGATGAATTGGAAACAGGAGATATATTCTTTGAATTATCGAATGTGCTCCGTAGCAGAAGCCAAGAGGCAAATATTTACGGAAACGGCAATAAAAAGAAATTTGTAAAACCACATTACATAATGTTTGTGTCAGATCCATCGATTCTGGAAGGAGAAATCCTTACAAAATATATTTATGAAGCAAAGCCGGAATACGGGATTACCACACTATTGATGGTAGAGACATTAGAACAACTGCCAAATGAATGTGAAGACGTTATCCAGAATGACCCATATTTCCATGGAGTGTATAACATGATGGATACAGAGCATGGGAAGAAAACATTTCTTCCTGACATAGTAAAGAGAAATGAACTGGCGGCATTCGGTGAGGCGCTTGCAAATATCCGGGTCAATGAAGTTGAGAGTAACAATGAAATTCCGGGAAGCCTTAATTTTCTGGAGATGTACGGCGCATCAAATCTAGATGAACTTGAAGTTGCAGAGAGATGGAGGAAAAACCGTAATTATAATAGCATGAAAGTATTGGTAGGAAAGAAATCCGGAAACCAAGACTGTTATCTGGATATCCATGAGAAATTCCATGGTCCCCACGGTTTAGTGGCAGGAACGACAGGTTCAGGAAAGAGTGAAACTCTGCAGACCTACATTTTATCTCTGGCAGTGAATTTCAGTCCGGAAGACGTCAGTTTCTTTATTATAGATTTTAAGGGAGGAGGCATGGCAAATCTATTCTCTGATATTCCTCACCTGAGCGGAAAGATTTCGAATCTGTCCGGCAATCAGGTACACAGGGCTATGATTTCGATTAAAAGTGAGAACCAAAGGAGACAGAGGGTATTCTCGGAATACGGCGTTAATAATATTAATCTATACACGAAGTTATATAAAAACCACGAGACAGACGAGCCGATTCCACATTTGTTTATCATTATCGATGAATTTGCAGAATTAAAGAGGGAAGAGCCGGACTTCATGCGGGAACTTATCAGTGTAGCACAGGTAGGTAGAAGCCTTGGGGTGCATCTGATTCTTGCAACCCAGAAACCAAGCGGTACGGTAGACGATAATATCTGGAGCAATTCAAGATTTCGTCTGTGTCTGAGGGTTCAGGATCGGCAGGACAGCAACGACATGCTCCATAAACCGGATGCGGCATTTCTTACTCAGGCAGGGAGATGTTACCTCCAGGTAGGAAATGACGAAATTTATGAGCTATTCCAGTCTGGTTACAGCGGGGCTGCTTATGATGAAAACGAAAACAGACAGACGTCTTCGGCAGTTTTGCTGACAAGAACCGGTAAAGCAGAGTTATCTGGCAGCAGGAAGCGGAAAGTACAGGAAATGCCGGAGAAGACGCAGCTTGAGGCGGTTATTGAATACCTGAACAAAGTTGCATTGAAAAATAACTATGCGAAGACAAGGCAGCTATGGCAGCCGGTATTGAAGGAAAAATTGTATCTGTCAGAGATTTCCGGATATCAGGAGTCTTGGGAATATGATGGGAAATGGAGTCTGGACGCATTGATAGGTTTGTATGACGATCCACATAACCAAATTCAGAAGCCAGTTTTTGTAAGCCTTTCGGAGGGAGGGCACCATGCGGTATGTGGGTCTGTGGTAAGTGGAAAGAGTACGTTCCTGCAGACTATGGTTTTCTCATTTATAAAAAAGTATTCCCCGGCAGTATTACAGATATACATACTCGATTACAGCAGCCATATGCTGGCACCATTTGAGAAAGCGCCTCATGTGGGAGGCGTAGTGTTTGACAATGAGGAAGAAAAAGTTACAAAATTTATACATATGCTTCAGACAATAATGAATGAAAGAAAAAAGATGTTTCAGGGAGGAAATTACAGCCAATATGTACAGGCATATGGAATTAAAGTTCCGGCAATTATGATGATTATTGATAATTTTGCGGCATTTCGGGAAAAGACAAGAAATGTCTATGACGATGTGATTCTAAGGCTTGTGCGGGAGGGAGTTGGATATGGAATATTCCTTGTAGTGACAGCGGCAGGATTCGGTATGGCAGAGATTCCTTCACGGATTGGGGATAATATAAGGACAGTAGTTTCTCTGGAAATGGCGGATAAGTATAAGTATATGGAAGTAATGAGGGTTACAAGGATCCCGATTATTCCTGAGACGGATGTGAGAGGAAGAGGCGTAATTAATGTTGACGGAAGGATACTGGAATTTCAGACAGCGCTCAGCGTCAAGGCAGAGGATGATTTTGAACGGTCACAGAAAATAGAGGGACATTGTGAAGAGATGGGGCGTCAATGGAATGGCGTGACGGCAAGAAAGATTCCGGAGATTCCGGAGAAACCAATTTTGGAAATTTTAACGAATAGCGAACAATACAAGCAGATGCTCATTACGGAAGAATGGATGCCGATGGGGTACCGAATGGAAGACGCATCCGTCTATGGAATTGACCTGAGCAAGAATTATTGTTATTCCGTAACCGGAAAAAGCCGGACTGGGAAAACGAATGTGTTGAAAGTTCTGCTTTCTGCTGCTTATGGAAAGAAAGGAAATATCTGTGTAATAGAAGATAGTACATCTGAGCTGAAGAAACTTTCTGATGACTTTAGATTGAGATATATATCGAATTCAAAAGAGTTATTCTGTTATCTTCAGGAGTTGCTGCCCGAATTTTCACGTAGGAATAAAATAAAAAGAAAATTATTGGAGGATGGGCATGATGAGGAAGAGGTTTTTGATTATATGAAAAAAGAAAAACCGATTTTTATCTTTCTTGCAGATATAGGTGATTTTTTCAGAATGGTATATAAGCCCGGGGAAGGTGTGGGGAATATGTCAGGGTTTGTAGAAAATATTCTGGAAAAAGGAAGCCTTCATCATATTTATTTCTTTGGATGTTTAAAGGTGGAGGAGCAAAGCCTATTATCAACTTACCGGGCGTATTCTCTGTATATTTCCTATAAGAGAGGGATTCATCTAGGAGGAAATTTGGCTCAACAGAAACTATTTAGTTTCCAGAATGTCTCTTTCTCGCAGCAGACGAAAGGAATGAAAAAGGGAATAGGATATGTTCCTGATGACGAGGAGGAGAGCATTGGAGTGGAAGTTGTTATTCCGCTGGCTAAGAGATAATCATGATTGTAATGCTGATTTCCAATGAATCAAAAAAAGACAGGCAGTATATGGTCAGTTATGCAAAGGATTTTGCGGGGAGATGTACGGAAGAATCATGGAAGATGCTTACGTGCGTGTCAATAAGGGAACTTGAGGAGACAGTGGCAAGGAAGGTAAAGGTAGATATTATTTGTGTAGATATCACGGTAAACGGGGCATTGGAGCTGACAAAAGAGCTTCGACAGATTTCCCCATCGGCATATATCATTCTGGTTGCGAGTCCCCAAATATCCCCGGTCAAGTATATGCGGCCTTCGATTGGGGCAGAGTCGCTGATGTTGAAGCCTCTGGATGAAAAACAGATTCAAGAGGTGTTAAAGGAGGCGTTGGGTGCCTATGTAGAGCGGTTCTACAGACCGGATGGAGCTAAAGTATTTGTTCTTGAGAATAAGGGGGAGCGGAATCTGATTAATTATGAGAATATTTATTTCTTTGAGGCAAGGGAAAAAAGAGTGTACTTAAACACTGACACAGAGGAATACGCCTTTTATGATACACTAGACGAGCTTACAAAACGCCTTTCGGATGGGTTTATCCGGTGCCATAGAAGTTTCCTTGTGAATAAGAACAAGATTGAAAAGGTATTTTTATCTCAAAACAGGCTTGTACTGGAAGAAGACTTTGAGATACCGCTTTCCAGATCGTATAAGCCAGCTTTGAAGGAATATCTGATGAAGGGGGAGAAAATAAATGGCTGAGGTCATAGAAGAAGGGAAGATATTAACATTTGATGAATTAAGAATACTGCTTTTTGCATGCGGAATTGAAGAGATTAATGGAGTCTTTATGCCGGAAAAAGTATTTACGGAGGAGGAGGTTCTGTCAGCCTTGCACCATATGGCGGAGCGAGAGATTATCCGGGCGGAGGAGACAGATTTTACTATACGGGAGGATATCCGGGAGATACTGAATATTATGGGACATCCCGAGAATGCTTTTGTATGGAGTCCAAAAGAAGGAAGTATTTTTGAAGACGAGTATTATTGTTATATTGTTTCCGGAAAAGTCGTAGTCAGTGAGCAGTATTGGAAGAAAAAAGAAACGGTGAAATTAAGAATGTTTTCTTTAGAAGATTTTGATAAGTGGAAAGAGGAGATGAGGAATACTTATGATTATTATTGATGTTGAAGTGCCGTTACTTGATAAAAAATATGATGTCCAGATTGATGAAAATACCCCTGTATATGAGGTGAAAGAAGAGATTACGGATATGATCTGCCGTAAAGAACAGTGTGTGCTTGTGGGGAAAATAGAACGTCTGTTGATCTGGGACATGCAGAGCGGGAAGAGGCTGGATGAAAAACTTACTGCATGGGAGTCAGGGCTTGTGACGGGCAGCAGGTTAATGCTTGTGTAACTATATGCCATTGGTCGTGCGGAATGTGCTGTCTGTCAGAAAAAGTCGAATTTAGAGAAAATTGAGTTATGATAAGTTCATTAAAGAAAAAGAAATGGAGGAACATGAAGATGGCAGATTTTACAGTAACAGTCAACGACTTGAAGACGAAGGTAGACACGCTCAGGCAACTGAACGGGCAGTTCAAAAGTCAAGTCGAAGAGATGTCAGGAACAGAGGCAAACCTAAACGGAATGTGGGAAGGCCAGGCGAGGGAGACATTCCATAGTGCTTTCGAGAGTGATAAGGTGCAGATGAATAACTTTTATAATGCGGTAGAGGTATATGCACAGAGATTGGAAAGCATTGCCGCAAGGTATGCACAGGCGGAGGCAACTAATGCGGAGATTGCAAGTGAAAGGACTTATAGATAATAATAATTAAGTTCAAAAATAGATAGGAGAGGATGTATATAGTAGATTAGGTGTTATTTTGAGTTGGATATACATATAAAACAGATTGCAAATTGAGTACCATATTTTAATAAAATAGTTTATAGATTGAATACCGTTATCTAAAATAAAACAGATTGCAGATTGAGTACCATATTTAAATGAAATAGAGTGGAAGAAAAGGAGAATTATATTATGGATGGAATCATTAAGGTATCGCCACAGTTATTGATAAGCACAGCATCAGAATTCAGCAGCCAGGGAACAACGGTCAGTAATCTCACCAGTGAGATGATGAACCTGATTACAGGTCTTTCCTCAACTTGGGAAGGAGATGCAGCGAGCGCATACATCAACAAGTTCAGAAGTTTAGAAGACGATATCCAGAAGATGGTCCGCATGATTCAAGAGCATAGTACGGATTTGGAAGAGATGTCAAGGATATATACGGAAGCCGACAATGCAAATATGGAAGAGGCAAATAGCCTGTCATCGGATGTGATCGTATAATGAATTCTATTTACCTGAATCGTGTCCAGGCAGTTGGTGAGCAACTGCTTGGGCAGATGTTGGTTTTGGAAGATATATTAGAGGAATTAGGAGAGATTGACAGGATTATCCAAGAAATGTCCTTTACGGTCGAGGCATCGCTTTTGATTAGAAAAAGCAGGGCAGAGCTGGATAAGGAGATATATATGATACATCAGATGTCCGAATGCTTGTTAAAGATAGCAGAGACCTATATGAAGACAGAACGAAGGATTACAGCTCAGTATGATATGGAGGATTTATGGCATCCAAGGACAAGATTTGGCATCAGCAGGATTACAGGTCTTGAGGGATACAGGTCAATCACCTGCCTGAGAAATTATATTGCAGTTCAGAAATCAGATGGGGAGGGGGAAGGATAATGTCAGATTATATCAGAGTATCGACAGAGAACATCGACAGGGACAGGGAGTCTATCCAAAATGAACTGAATGGCATAGAAAGAGCTGTGAATGAACTTCATCAAGAAATGCAGTCTCTGGCACAAACTTGGGAAGGTTCTGCATGGCAGAATTTTCAGGGACAGGTTTCTTCTGATATTGAGAATATGCATACTGTATGTAGAAAAGTATCGGGGTTTCTCTCTCATATGGAATATGCGCTCAGGGAATACCAGAAATGTGAGAATCAGGTTCAGAGCCTTGTGGGCAATATTCGGATATAAGGGGAAGATATCGTAGATTAAGGAGAATCAGGATGGAACAGATGAGGATTAGGGTTGCAACCCCGATTCTGGCAGAGAGGGCAGATTCTGCGGAGCAGAAGATTAACGATATTAGGAACCGCTTTGAAAGAATGCGGCAGGTTGTACAAAATTCTGGAAGTTACTGGGAAGGTGATGCAAATGAAGCTCACCGTAGGGAATATCAGGAATATCAGGATAGCATTCAGGAAGCACTTGCAAGATTCACGGAAAATGTGACAGATTTAAGGAAGATTGCTAATATCTATCAGGAGGCAGAGAACGAAGTGCAGAATATAAGCCAGGATCTTCCATTAGATGTAATTATATAAAGGAGATATCCCATGGATAATTTAAAGTTTGATTTTCATATTGCCAATGAGCAGGAAATGAAACTTCAGGAGATATGCTTAAGGTATAAAAAACTGATACACCAAGAGTTTGACGGAAGCATTATGGAAATCCGGCAGACATGGGAAGGAAATGTAAGTAATCTTTTTTTTCATAAGATGGAAAAACAGCGTGAGGCAATGGTAAACACATTTGTCACATTGAAGGACGCAAAAGAATCATTGAAAAAAGCTGTGGCAAAGGCAAAAGTTACGGAAGAAAAAGTAAAGGAGACTGCGGAAAACCGCACATATTAAAAAATGATAACGAGTGTAACAGTCATAGCAATTCTGGGAATCGTCATCTGCGTTGGTATGGCTTTTGTGATATATGTGATTGTAACCCACAGTAAGAATGAGGAGAAAAAGTATCAGCAGCAGGGAAGAAACATTTTTGTACGGGATGGAGTTGATGTCAAAAGACAGGTGCTCGGACTAGACAAAGGAGCATATTTTACAAGTAATCTCGAGGAAAATGATACTAGTCTTTTAAACGGTGTTACCAGATCTGCATGGCAGATTACATATCGAAATATAGACAACGGAGAAATATTCCGGTATCATTTTTGCGGTCGGATGTGGATTGGAAGAGCTGAGGAACATCCGGGAGAAACCAGCCTGCTCTTAAAAAATGACGGGATGGTTTCTAAAACCCATTGTATAGTATATGAGGTTGAAGGTCGGCTGTGCTTGAAGGATCAGAAGTCAAAAAACCATACATATATGAACGGTATACGGGTAGATTCTCCGGTCTATCTGGAGAATGGGTGTATGCTGAGGGTTGGGGATACACGGTTTGAGGTAGAATACAGGAGATAAGGAGCAAGAAGGTGTTATTATGGCAACAAGAGCCACGATAGAAATGGAATATGCCAAGACAATCCGTCAGGTAAAAAAAATTGAGACAATGGCACGGAGCCTGAAGGGAATACACAACGAAATGCAGGATTCTTTGCGAAGGCTGATGGATGGATGGAAGAGTGAATCGGCAGATGCATATCAAAGAAAGGTAATGCAGATGTCAGAACGGATTAGGCAGGATGCGGACAGTTTGAATTATACGGCAGCGACGCTCCGAAATATTGCAGAGAGAACCCGTAGGGCAGAGCTTGAAAGTATACGGATTGCGGAAAGAAGAAAGTACAGATAAAAGATTATGAATCGAAGTATCAGAAAATCGTAATATACAAGAAAAATAAATATAATAGATTGAGGATTTAAAGGATGAGCAATATTATTGTTAATAAGAATAGTCTGCGTGTGCATAGTTCAGAGATGCAGGATATAGAGAGCCGTCTCGGTCAGGTGCAGTCAGAAATTCTGTCCGTACGGTCGGCAATCAGTATTCATATGTCTTCATCCGGAATGATAAAGTCACATTTGGGAGAATTAGCATCGAAGATTGGGGAACGGAAGAATAAAGTATCATATATGTGTCAAACGACAGACTCCATTTTGAATACATATTTTCAGTATGAAAACGATATCAGAGGACAATATGTATCACGGACGGAAAACTTTGAATTTACTGTGCATAAATCTGCAAATATTTTTGATGTTTTGGGACCTGAAGGGAATCTGTGGAATACGTTCAAAGAAGAATTTCATTCAGAATTTGATTGGAGTGATATTCTGAAAGGTTCAGGGTATATTGGAACAGTTTATGATTTAGTTACAGATATAAAAAACGGAAAATCATGGAAGGACTTTGCAAAATCAGGCGTAAAAATATATCAGTTTATGTCAGGAGCCGCAAAAACATTTCATAATTATAATAAAATAGGAAACGCTGTTGGAACAAAAACAGCCATGACTTGGTGGGCAAAAAATATAACAGGATTAAAACCTCTTGGCAGAGCTTCCACAGCGAAAAATCCATTTACACGGTTTGCAAATAATCTTACTAATAAAACATCACCGTTTAATGCACAGTTTAAAGATGTTATCAAAACTTTTAAAGGAGGCAATGGAATTGGAAAGGCTGTTGCCTCATGGGGAGCTGTTGCGGCAAATGGAGTATTCAATTGGTTCAGCAATAAAGAAGAGCAGGCAAACTCAAATGGTACGATGTCGGATGCAAGGGTTGTAGCAGAGACGATCACAGAAACGGCTGTAGATACGGCTCTGACATATGGGGCAGGAATTGTAATCGGAGCAGCTGTAACAACTGCAATAGGGACAGTAGCCGCACCGGGAATCGTAGTAGCCGCGGCTGGTGGATTAGCGGTTACTGCAATTAACGCAGGAGTTAAGGCATTGACCGGAAAGACAACGACAGAGTGGATATCTGACACTATTCTTGATGTGGGGGAAGCAGTAGGGAATGCTGCTAAAAATGTGCATGAAACTATAGGAAAGTGGTTTGGAAAATTAGTATTTACATAATAGGAGGAAAAAGGATGCAAATTAAAGAATTACTTCCAATTGGCTCTATTGTACTTTTGGAAGAGGGAGAAAAGAGGCTGATGATTAGCGGTATTATGCAGAGTGATGCGAGCGGAAATGGTGAGGAATATGATTATTTGGGGGTATTATATCCAGAAGGGCACATAGGCGATCAGTTCCAATATCTGTTTAACCATAAGGACATAAATGAGATTATCTTCCGTGGTTTTGAAGATGATGAGAGAGTGGAATTTCTAGAAAAGTTATCTTCACTATATAATAAATAGTATATCCAAAGAATATATATAGCGGCAGTCGGAAAATACTGTTTTCATACAATATATAGACTATTTTACAATAAAGTATTGTCTATGTTTTACAAAGATAAAATTTTTCGGCTGCCACTTTTCTTAAAGATTACCTCACTAACTTAAACTGACTAACAAGCTTTTTTAGTAAGTCAGCCTGGCTCGATAATTCCTCGCTAGCTGCCGCAGATTGTTCGGCAGTAGCAGAATTTGACTGTACCACACTGGAAATCTGGTCAATTCCAATCGTAACCTGTGCGATAGAATCAGCCTGTTCTTCTGTAGCGTCGGAAATCAACGTCATTTCTTTTAATACTTTCTGTGCACTCATAATAACATCATGCAGAGCCTTATTGGTATCGTTAGAAAGCTGTGTACCTTCTGCTACAGCTCGTACTGTATCATCAATCAGCGCTGTCGTACCTTTAGAAGCCTCCTGGGAACGTGTTGCTAAGCTTCTTACTTCATCTGCTACTACAGCAAACCCTTTTCCAGCTTCTCCGGCTCGTGCGGCTTCCACTGCTGCATTAAGCGCCAGAATATTCGTCTGGAACGCAATGTCTTCAATTGCCTTGATGACCTTATGGATTTCCTGAGATTTTTCTTCAATGGCGCGCATTGCATCCATCATATGATTCATGTGTGAGGAGCATATTTCAATCTGGTCATGGGTATACTGGTTTTCTTCCTTGGCTATCCTTGCGTGTTCCGCTGTATTCTCTACCTGATTGGATATCTCACTAAAGGAGGCTGCAAGCTCTTCAACAGAAGAAGCTTGTTCGGTTGTACCCTGAGCAAGAGACTGCGCGCTATTAGAAACCTGATGGCCTCCGGCATCTACCTGACTTGCCGCGGTATCGATCTCTGATAATGTTCTGCTTAGATTATCTCTTAGACAGAATATAGAATCATGGATAGCGACATATTCACCCTGATATGCATCGCCTGCAGTACTCTGGATATCAAAATTGCCATTTGCCATTTCTGCCAGGCAGATGCTAATATCTTTGATAATAATACGGAGGTTTTCTGTCATTTTACGGATACTGTCTGAGAGCTGCCCAAGCTCGTCCTGTCCGGAATATGTAACTGATATCTGGAAATTACCGTTCGCCGTCTCCTTTGCAGCTTTCTCGATCTCCTTAAGTGGGCGGACGAAACTTCTGGTGAGTTTTAGCGCAATAAAAATAGAAATTACGATTGCCGCAATAAGGATAAAGATATTGGTGATTAGAGAAGTAATTGCTTTTTTAGAAAGATTTTTAGATTGTATATTACCAGCAGTGGATTTCTCCGTAAGCATCGTACTGATCTGCTGGCTGAGTTCCTTCGCGAGGGGAGCAGCATTTGCGCGGAAATAATCTGTAGCTTCTTTGGAAGAGAGGTCGCTGATGCGGATGGTTTCATCACGGGCAACCGTATATTCAGCCATTAAGTTCTGGAGATTCGCACAAAATTCCTTATCTGCCTGCAAAGTACAGTCATTGGCTAGTTCATCCATATCTGCTGCGATACTGTTCACATAATTCTGCAGTTCATCTTTTAATTCGGAACGTCTGGCACTATCTGTTTCCTGTATCAGATAGAGCACAGTTGTCCTGTGTGCCTGAAAATCCATGCCCAGCTTTCCAATGTCTCCCTGAAGAAATCCATAATCCGTCAGAGCAGCCCCATATGTAGTATCCATATGATGCATAAGAAACATACTGGCAACTCCTGCAAGGCTTGAAATCACTACTGTAAGCAAGAAAGACAATAATAACTTCTTACCGATTTTCATTTTTTTCATATCAATTTCACCTACCCTTTTCGGTTATAATGTAATAAGAATATCACAAAATAGAGCTAATTTCTATAAAAAACAGTAAAATATAAAAAAAATTTGTAAAAAGAATTGACATTATCGAAAAGGTTTAGTATAATCGTTCATGTTCGGAGAAATACTCAAGAGGCTGAAGAGGCGCCCCTGCTAAGGGTGTAGGTCGGGTGACCGGCGCGAGGGTTCAAATCCCTCTTTCTCCGCTTAAGGAAGGCTGTCAGATATCTGACAGCCTCTTAATTTTTAGGTGTATTATCAAATTTAAAGTCCGGAGAGATTTAAGATTGCCACAGAATCTCTGGTAATAATTTCCGCTTCTAATTCCGTAGATTGAGGAACTTCATTTCCATTGATCATGTCCAACATCTGTAAAGCGGCAATTCTTGCCATGTTTCGTATGGGATTGTCCGCAGATGTCAGAGGAATATCACAATAGCCTGCAATATCAGAATTGTCAATACTGATTACAGACAGATTATCCGGAACTTTTCTTCCGTGGTTCTGGCAGACAGATAATAGTTTGCTTGCTACCTCATCATTATAACATACACATGCTGTGCAGTCTTTAAGTCTGCCGAAAAAGTATTCTGCATTAGCTTCAAAAGCAGAGAGAACCTCCGTGTCAATCCACACAATCCATTTATCATTTATTCTAACGTTCGATTCCATCAGAGCTTCAAGATATCCTGCATAGCGTTGATGTCCTTGACCGTCGTCACTTTTGAAAATTGCGGCGATGTTCTGATGTCCGCATTGAAGAAGATAGTTTGTAACCAGTTTTCCTGCCATCTTATCATTCAGACTGACATGGGGAGCGTTAAGCTGAGGATAATAACTGTTGATGAACAATACCGGAATCCCATGCGCCATGATTTGCCTGTAAATATCCAGATTCGGATTTGGAAGTCCGCTTTTCGTAGTCTCGGCAATCAGCCCGTCCACGCTATTTTTGTTTAAAATATTTTTCAGGATTAACCGTTCTTTTTCTACAGAATTATTTGTAAATGAGATCTGAAGGCTGTATTCGGCATTTGTAAATTGTGTCTCCAGTTCTCGGATAATAGTGGAAAATATGTATTCCTGTATAAAAGTTGTCATGACTGCAATCTGCATTGTCCGTTCTTTCTGGGGGACAACTTTATCAGAATCAGTAATATAGGTTCCGCTTCCACGAAATCTCTGCACAATACCTTCTTCTTCCAATACGGCAATTGCATGACGTACGGTCTGCCTGCTGACATGGAAATGACTGCATAGCTGGTATTCGGATTCTATCTTATCTCCTGGCTTTAATTCTCCATTTTCCAGACGCTGTTTTATCCATAGGCATATTTCTTTATATTTCGCAACTGTTTCTCTCAATTATCCACCTCCATAATTTTTATAGAATATATAAAAAGTACAATTTATAAAATAACTATTCTCTAATATACATTACAACTTTTTCTTTGACAATCCGTAAAATGTACCAAAAAGATTGTACAACTTTTGTGTAGTTATACCTTTTTTAATCATTTGCGTTTACTCAATGAAATTAATATAATGTAGGAAAAGCATATGAATTGAATAAAATTAGGAGAGTATAGAAATGAAATTATAATGAAAAGGGGAAGCCGGAATTTGTATTTTCCGGACGACCCCTCAGATGTACTCTTTCATGGTATATATTTGTTACAGAGAGCTTTAGTTTTTCTTATTGCTTGAGAGAACGTCAAAGGTAACAGCTCCGAGAAGAACCAACCCCTTTACTACCTTCTGGAGATCAGTAGACAATCCAATCAGGAACATACCATTGTTCAGGATACCCATTACAAACGCGCCGATGACAGCGCCGATTACGGTGCCGACACCGCCTGACGCGGCAGCGCCGCCGATATAGCACGCAGCAATAGCATCCAACTCAAATCCATCTCCTGCTTTTGGTGTGGCAGAAGCATTACGAGCGGACAGTACAATACCTGCAATTGCTGCAAGGAAGCCCATATTTGTGTATACCCAGAAATAAACCTTCTTTGTATTGATACCGGAAAGTCTGGCCGCCTTTTCGTTACCGCCCAGTGCATAGACCTGACGCCCTGCAACAGTTTTGCTTGTAATAAAATGATAGATTCCCACAATCACAGCCATAATAATTAAAATGATTGGCACTCCGTTGTAGGATGCAATCTTATAGAATACAAACCAAATGATGAGAAGTGTTGCAGCTAATTTAACGCCGGTTTGCCATGCAGGAGCCATTGCAAATCCGTATTTTTGCTGTGTTTTGATTTTCTTTAATTCTGCACCGATTATCAGCACTGAGGCGATGACTGCAATCACAATTGTAATCAAATCTATGGATCCGCCGCCAAATTCAATCTTATTTGTAAAAAGGAAACCGGCTCCTACTTTTACAAAAGAATCGGGAAGAGGACCGACGGTTTTGTTTTCCAGTAATGTATAGGTAAGTCCGCGGCCGATCAACATTCCGGCAAGCGTTACAACGAACGGTGGTATATTCAGATAAGCAATGAAGAAACCGTTAAATGCGCCGAACGCAATTCCTACTAAGATTGCAATTAAAAATGCAAACGGAATGTTCATATTCTGTTCCACAATTAACTTTGCCGCAACGGCACCGCAGAGAGCTACATAGGAGCCAACGCCAAGGTCTACGTTACCGGTCAGTACGCACAGAAGCATTCCGGTTGCAAGGATAATAACATAGCTGTTCTGCATTATCAGGTTGTTCATGTTCATTGGCGTGGCATTGGTGCCTCCTGTCAATGCATAAAATATAATGAAGATAATAAGCATTGCAAAAACCATGCCATATTGCTTTAAACTAAGATTTACCGTTTTTTTCTTTTCCATCGTTATTCCCCTTTCTTGTTATTATCCTGCATAATGCATTTCATGATCCGTTCCTGAGATAATTCTTCTTTTGATATTTCGCCGGCAATGCGTCCTTCGTTCAATACATAAGTCCTGTCACAAGTCCCCAAGATTTCCGGCATCTCAGAAGATATGACGATAACTGCCTTCCCTGATTTTGCAAGGTCGTTGATTGCGCAGTAAATCTCGTATTTTGCGCCGACATCAATACCTCGGGTTGGCTCGTCAAGAATCAGTACGTCTGGTTCAGTCAGCATCCATTTTGCGAGAATGACCTTCTGCTGATTTCCGCCTGACAGACTTCCAACCGCCTGATGGACGGAGTTAGATTTTATATTAATCATTTTCTTATATTTTTCGGCTTCCAGAATTTCTTTGTTGGAATCAACGATTCCATTTTGTGAAAAATAACTCCGAAGGGCGGCAAGAGACATATTCCATTTGATGTCATTAAAAAGAATCAGCCCGTAGTTTTTTCTGTCTTCCGAAGTATAGGCAATCTTGTGGTCAATGGCGTCTTTTACGCTTTTAATCTGGATTGGCTGCCCATGCATCAGGATTTCGCCGGATATTTTTTGCCCGTACTGGCGTCCGAAGAGGCTCATGGCAAATTCAGTTCTTCCTGCACCCATTAACCCTGCAAGCCCTACGACCTCGCCTGAGCGTACTTTAAGATTGATGTTCTTTAGAACCTGTCTGTGGGGGTCCTCGGGGTGATATACGTTCCAGTCTTTGACTTCCAATACCACGTCTCCAATTGGGCAGTCAATACGTTCCGGGTAACGGTTGGTAAGCTCACGCCCTACCATTCCCTTTATGATCCTGTCCTCTGAGAAATCATCCACACCTTTTGTAAGTGTTTCAATGGTCTGTCCGTCTCGGATGACTGTAATAGCATCTGCCACATAACTGATCTCATTTAGCTTATGGGAGATGATGATACTGGTAATCCCCTGTGCCTTCAGTTTTAACATGATTTCAAGAAGCTGCGCGCTTTCCTCGTCATTTAACGCCGCTGTTGGCTCGTCAAGAATCAGAAGGTCAACTTTTTTTGCCAGTGCTTTGGCAATCTCAATCAACTGCTGTTTGCCTACGCCAAGGGTATTGATGGGAGCGTCAAGATTTTCGTTTCCAAGCCCTACCTTTTTTAGCATCTCCTGGGCTTTATTCCTAGTTTCCGTCCAGTCAATAACGCCGTTTACCTTCATCTGCTCATTACCCAAAAAAACATTTTCCGCAATTGACAGATAAGGACTAAGGGCAAGCTCTTGATGGATAATAACGATTCCTTTTTTCTCACTGTCTTTAATATTGCGGTTCTTGACTACTTCGCCGTTATAAACGATGTCGCCTGTGTATGTACCAAATGGATAGATGCCGGACAGCACATTCATCAAAGTTGATTTTCCGGCTCCGTTTTCGCCGCAGAGTGCGTGGACTTCGCCGCGTTTTACTTTCAAGTTGACATCATTTAAAGCTTTTACACCTGAAAATTCTTTGACTATGTGGTTCATCTCCAGAATATAATCAGACATTTTTTCAACTCCTTTCCTTTATTTTGCATTCATAATCTCTTCCTCTTTGTAATATCCGCTGTCAATTACAAGTTCTTTGTAATTATCCTTATCAAGGGACTGTGGTTCGCATAGATAGGAAGGCACTACCATTTTTCCGTTGTCATAGGTTTCTGTGTCATTTATTTCAGGTTCACTGCCTTCGATTACAGCCTTGACCATTCCTGCACATTTATCTGCAAGAAGCCCAGTATCCTTGAAAATGGTTGCAGTCTGCTTTCCATCAATGATGTTCTTGACTGCCATGACTTCCGCATCCTGTCCTGTGATGATGGGCCAGTCTTCTTCCGTATATCCCGCCGCCTCTAATGCAGCTTTGATACCATAGGCAAACCCATCGAATGCGGAACAGCAGATATCTAACTTTTCATCAGCATAGAATCCAGATAAATAGTTTTCACAGTTCTGCAGCGCTGTTTCTTGGGACCATCTTAAGATACAAGTATCATCGAAAGAGGTTCTTCCTGATTTGCATATTAGTGTTCCGTCGTCAAGATACTTCTCCAATACGCTCATTACACCTTTATATAGAAGAACTGCATTGTTATCATCCGGAGATCCCATGAAAAATTCAATCGTTTGGGGTTCTGCCGCATCTTTTAATTCTGCCTTTTCCTCTATATACTCTCCAATCTTTCTTCCAACACCCTCGTTGTCAAATGATGCGTAGTAGTTGACGGAATCCGTGTTCATTAATAAGCGGTCATAGGAAATGACAGGAATACCTACTTCCTGAGCAGTCTTTAGGGCGTTGATGAGAGCGGAAGAATCTACCGCAGCGACGACAAGGCAATCTACCCCTTTGGCAATCATCGTCTCGATTTGTGCAAGTTGTACCTGTACATCATCCTCCGCATATTGAAGAAATACTTCATACCCCAGCTCTTCAAGCTTTGCTTTCATATTCCTGCCATCCTTGATCCACCTTTCTGAGCTTTGTGTAGGCATTGCCACACCGACGATTTTGACGCCTCCCTGATTTTCCCCACCGTCACTCGAACTACTGTTTCCACACCCAGTAAGTGTGAGAGAAAGTATCATGACTGCAATCAGAGCCACGCTGAGAATCCTTTGTTTCATCCTTTCTACCTCCTTTTTCTGATGTTTTTCTTTTGAACATCTATATTTTATATAAATATTGTACGGTACAAATTTAGGATTTTCAAGACGTGATATGTCACAAAATTAAATACAACTTTTTGTGCAATATTTAAGTACAACTTAAGAAAAATGTATATTTGTATATGTACAAGTTTGAAGGGGAGAAAGGGAGAACATAAATATAAGCAGAGAGCTTAAGTAGTTAAATGTTAGTTGTAATAAAAATATATAGAAATGAAAATAATAGGATTTATAAAATAATTTTATTCTATATCTATTTCGCAATTCATCTTATATATAGTTATAGTGAGTTTATCGTAAAGAACCATCTGTAAGATTTTTTTGTGATATGTTTGTTTAAATTTAGTAAGAATTAGGATATCTGCCTGTTTATGTAAAAATTATTATAGTTATAGAAGTTATTATAAAAGATGATGTATAATGTTCTGCAATTTTAATTTGGTGAAATGTCAATAGTATGAACGAATATATATTGTATATGGTTGGTATAGAAATACCAGATATGGTATTCGCTAAAATTAATGTAAAAAAAAGTAAAAAAAAATAAAAAAAAGTATTGACTTTATTTTGGGATGATGATATTATGACTGAGCTGAGCCGGTGAGGCACAGCAAAAACAAAGAACCTTGATAATTAAACAATAGACAACAACCCTGAAAATTTCTT
>BLMJ01000151.1 GCA_011960625.1 Lachnospiraceae bacterium
GAATATGGTACATATGAACCTTGGATTATCCGGCGTTAATTAGTAAAAAAAGAAAACTATCGAAGCTTGCGAATATTCTCGGTTACTGTTCATATGCCACTGTTCCGAGAGGTGTTTTTGGTCACGGATTGAATAATAACTATTTTCGTTCTTCGGTAGTTTTTTTGTGTATGGGCGGTTGACAAAGGAGGCGGGGGAGGGGGAATATGAAAAGGTAGATTTTTCCAGTATACTGGTAAGCTACGGAATAAAGAAAAGGAGATTTAGAAGGACATGAGGAGAGCAAGAAAAGTACTTTCCATATTACTGCTGATGGCGCTCGTTGTCAGTACGTATACGGTTCCGGCCTTTGCCGCGGATACGACGGCAGCCATGGAGGTCACAGGAACTTATGGACAGGATGATGCCAGAGCTATGCTGGAATTAGTGAATAATTTCAGGCAGGAAGCGGATGTTTGGCAGTGGAATGGGGACAACAGTACTAAGACGATTTTTAACCAGAACGGCGCAAAGGAAATAGGTGTGCTTACTTATGACTACAATCTGGAGCAGATTGCGATGCAGCGGGCAATGGAAGTAGCTATCAGCTTTTCACATACCCGGCCGGATGGTACGAGCTGTTTTACAGCCACATATGGAGGAACCAAATCCGTTGCAGAGAATATTGCTGCCGGCAGTGCAACCTACGAGGGTGCGTTTACTCAATGGCGTGAAGAGAACGAAGACTATAACGGACAAGGGCATCGCAGGGCCATGCTTAATAAACAATATACGGCAATCGGAATAGGACACGTCGTTTATAAGGGAACACATTATTGGGTTCAGCAGTTTGGAAATCAAAATTCCAACGCAGCGCAGACAGATGCAGTCAATAGTAATAAGACCGTTGGGATAGATGTTGTAAGCAGCCAGCTTAGCGGGACTCCTGTAGTATCGGCTAACCCGTCAAGTTATCAGATTGACAGCAAAGAAACGGTAAATCTGCCAAGCGTAGAGATCCAGTTCCAGTTAAACGAGACTTGGCCGAATCGGACTAATACTGCGACTGTTGCTGCAAACTGGACTGCCGAATCGGACGTTATTACCGTAGCAGACGGAAAATTAACCGGAAATAAAGGCGGGAAGACGCAGCTTAAGGCAGAAGTTTTTGGTCAGACGCTGACAGTAGACGTTGAAGTGACGTCAACCTGCGACCATAAGTGGGATGCCGGCGTTGTGACGAAAGAACCTACCTGCCTTGCCCCGGGAACAAAGACATTTACCTGCAGTATCTGTAAAGAAACCAGAGAAGAAGAGATTGCAGCGCTTGCC
>BLMJ01000152.1 GCA_011960625.1 Lachnospiraceae bacterium
AAAGAATCTCATTGGCCAATCTTTCCTCCATCGTCTTCTCGCCTCTCTTGCGTGAATACAATGTCAGCCAGCGAAGCGCTAAAGCCTGTCTTCTATCAGCCCTTACTTCGATCGGCACCTGGTAAGTTGCTCCACCGATACGTCTTGCCTTAACCTCAAGTACAGGCATGATATTACTCATAGCCTCTTCAAATACTTCGATTGCCGGCTTATCAGATTTTGCCGCAACTCTGTTAAACGCTCCGTATACAATCTTCTGTGCTACACCCTTCTTGCCGTCTAACATGATGTTGTTAATCAGCTTTGTAACCACTTTGTTGTTGTACAGCGGATCTGCTAATACATCTCTTTTTTGGGTATGTCCTTTACGTGGCACGGTCCTTCCCTCCTTAAACATAATTGTGCACTATAATACTGCACTGATTAATTCATCGGTACTCACATGTGTCTTTCTAATGATACTGTGTAGTGCAATCTATATCTTTGCAACTTACTTAATCATAGTTCTGTTTGTGACTACTTTTTAATGAAGTTCTTCCTTGCTTTGCTCAGAAGAACAACCTTCACACTAGGTTCGGCAATGCCTCACCAAATGTTCAGGTTTACTTTTTAGCGTCTTTCGGTCTCTTGGCACCGTATTTAGAACGTGCCTGCCTTCTCTTAGCGACACCTGCCGTATCAAGCGTTCCTCTTACGATATGATATCTTGTACCTGGAAGGTCTTTAACTCTTCCGCCGCGAATCAGGACAACGCTATGCTCCTGAAGGTTGTGTCCTTCTCCTGGAATGTAGCTTGTCACCTCGATACCGTTAGACAGACGTACTCTGGCGATCTTACGAAGCGCTGAGTTAGGCTTCTTAGGTGTTGCAGTCTTAACTGCGGTACAAACACCTCTCTTCTGAGGAGCGGACGCATCCGTACTTCTCTTCCTTAAAGAGTTATACCCTTTCTGAAGCGCTGGAGCTGTAGACTTCTTTACAGATGTCTGACGGCCTTTCTTTACTAACTGGTTAAATGTTGGCATTCTCTTTCACCTCCTACGATTATAATAAGTTGCATTCTGTTGCCAATCTACAGGCTTTTTATTGCCTGCCACGTGTGTCAAAACCTATAATGATACATACAAAACATTACATTTTCCGATACACGCTAGATTAGTTTATTACGAATAATCTCCCTTGTCAAGGGGTTTTCCGTTTTTTTACAACTAATTTACCTTCTTATTTAATACATCACCCCCAGCGTCATCTCGCTCATCCATTTCCGCTT
>BLMJ01000153.1 GCA_011960625.1 Lachnospiraceae bacterium
ACAACTGCGGCCGCATAGACTCTATGGTCGCCTGTATCAACGGATGAGGTCTCCACAGCAACGCTACATCCTCCCAGGAAGCCTTGAACGTCTGGAACACTGACTCCATCTTTCTGAGCATCTTATATTCTTGCTTCAAAAGCGCTGTCACACTTGTATTATACAAAATAACCTTCTTTCGACTCCCATCCTCCTTAAGCACAATCCGCTTCCATTCCTTTGGCAGATTACACTCCTCTTCTGCAGTTCTCAGAACCTTATCAAGCTTCGGGGAACCCAAGCCAAGGATCTTTCCCTCCCAGTACGTCCTCGTATTCTCGCCTGTCTCTTTCGTCAGCACATTCACATAGACCTTCTTCATATCTTCTGACTGCACGATCACTCTATCCGCATTCACCACAGCCGGCACAGTACAGAAATGTTCAATCCCCTCCACGGCCTGCTGATTATCCGGATCAATCTCACTCAAGATGAAGTATGGAATATAGACTAACTTCTCCGTAAATCTCTTCAAATTCTTCGAATAAAAATACGGATGCACGCTGGTAACATAATTGCACTCATCATACGGATTATGAATAAATATCAAATCTGGCTTTCTCGTCTCAAAATCATAGGCGTCATATCTGGTAATCGGAACATAATCTGGATACAATCCCCCCTCATAGTGCATCTCCCGGAAGCTTCCATCCGGATTCTTATCATAATATGGAATCGGAATCACATATGCATCACACTCTGGGTCTTCATTAGCCGCCTGCCAAACGCTTTCCAGAGAATCCCACATAGACGCTTTATACGGAAGAAACACAGCCTCCCTGCGAACCTTAATATCTTCCCTCACACTATATTCCACTTTTCTCAATGCCTGGTACAGCCTATCATACACCAACTCCCCATTCACCGGAAACTCCTTTTGAATCTCCTCGTGAATCTGGTAAACAATCTCACAGTAATCTTCCAGCAAAGGCACTGTGCCAAATTCTTCCCCTTCCAAAGTCTCAATCATGGTGCCTAATCGAATGGCTCCATCCTGACACTGCTCCAGCAATTCCAGAGCCAGAGTGTTCTTATTTAATATAGCTTTCTTTATCTCAACATGAGCCTGTCTAAGAGATTCAACGAAATCTTCTACTTGTCTTTTCTGAGCTTTTCTCATATTATTCCCAATTCCTTTTCCCCTATATTTGCAAACTATAAAAAGGAGGAAAATCCT
>BLMJ01000154.1 GCA_011960625.1 Lachnospiraceae bacterium
AGGACTGGAAAGTGCAGTATGCGCCTGTTTCGCCGGAGGAAAAACTGGATGACCGTTTTGTGGAAGCCTGCCAGATGCTTGATTCTATCGAGCATCTGGCAGATTTGCTTATCGTGGGTGACTTGGAGCAGCGGGTAAAGGCAGTCGAGACTCTGATGCGGGATGGTTCCATTAAAGAACTGGAAAAACGGCTGAAGCGACTGGAAAAGGAGGGAAAGCGTCATGCAGGAGAACAGGAACTCGAATAACCTCATCCTTCCTGATTGGTTTGATGGAAAGCATTTGAATGAGGTTTTGTTCTGCCAGCGATTTTTAGAGCAGAATCCAATGAAAAGCATCAATGGCACATTTTTCAACGTAGAGGGCAGAATCCGTGATGAAAACCAGCTTAAAAAGAAGATTTATGATTGGATAAAGCCATACCTTACAACAGGCATATCCAAAAGGGTGACAAATCTGCTGGATGTCATGCGGGTGGAAAGTTATTCGCCGGAACTTCCGATTCACCGTGACAGGCTCCATGTAGCTAATGGGACATTTTTTCTGGATGGAACTTTTACATCAGATAAGGATTACTGCCGGAATCGTCTGCCGGTTGCTTATTGCCCGTCTGCCCAGCAGCCTGAAACATGGCTGTATTTTTTGTCACAGCTTTTGGAGCCGGAGGATATTCCAACTTTGCAGGAATTTATGGGATATTGCCTGATTCCATCCACAAAAGCACAGAAAATGCTGATGTTAATCGGGCGTGGCGGCGAGGGAAAGAGCCGGATCGGACTTGTACTCCGTGCCTTACTGGGTGGAAATATGGCAACGGGTAATCTTGCAAAAATTGAAACAAATAAATTTGCCCGTGCTGACTTGGAGCATGAGTTGTTGATGGTGGATGATGATATGAAGCTGGAAGCCTTGCCGCAGACCAATATTATCAAAGCAATTATCACTGCGGAACTTCTGATGGATTTGGAGAAAAAAGGACATCAAAGTTATCAGGGTGATTTATATGTCCGGTTTCTTGGTTTTGGAAATGGTTCATTAAAAGCCCTGTATGACCGCAGTGAGAGATTCTTCCGGCGACAGATTATTTTGACGGTCAAAAAGAAATCTCCATGCCGGAGGGATGATCCTGATATTGCAGAGAAAATGTGTGCGGAAGCAGATGGGATATTCCTTTGGTGTTTGGAAGGTTTGCACCGGCTGATGGAAAACCAGTATCATTTTACAATCAGCCAGCGGGCGCAGGAAAATATGGATACCGCAGTGTCCGATGGCAATAACATGGTAGATTTTATGGTTTCGGAGGGATATATCCGGTTAAAGCCAGATTGTGAAGCCAGTTCCAAAGAATTGTATGGCGTTTATAAGCTATGGTGTGATGATAATGCCTTGCATCCACTTTCAGCAAAGAGTTTCAGTTCCTATCTGATTGAAAATGCCGATTATTACAACTTGTAGCCAACCAATAACATCTATATCGGCGGCAATAAGCGAGCCAGAGGATTTATGGGAATTGAGGTCTTACAACGAGTGTTTTTGTAAGAACAACAAGTGGAATGTTCTGTACATGCGTACATGAGTACGGGACTGTACAAGTGTACGTATGTACATGAGTTTTGCACTGCTATTCATAAAACACATTTTTGAAGCTGTGTAGCGAAATTATGATTTGGTGGTTGAATTTGTACGGGAATGAAAACCGCTGAAAAATTGACTGACCAGCAAAATCATTTTACGGATTCATGCTTTCCGAAACCATAAACAGGTTTCACCAAAGTGTGGAGAAATTTATATCTTAATGAATATTCCCACCAGACAGGAAAAACGAAACCTGTGATATATGGGCAGGACATCATAAACAGAAATTTCAGAGGATTTCAGCAGAGGAACAATGTGCGCAAATTCATGGAGCAGATGTTTTACAAGGAAAAATAGTTTTACTATATCGTAAAGAAAAGAATGGAGGATTTATCAATATGAAGGTACGCAACGAAATCAAGGCACGGATTGTATGCGCTGGTTACACGATGCAGGAGGTTGTTGACCGGCTTTCTGATGAATATGGCTGGAGCGACAGTGTATCCAATCTGTCGGCAAAATTACAGCGGGAATCGATCCGCTATAAAGAAGTCATGGAACTGGCGGATGTACTTGGCTATGATTTGGTATGGCAGAAGCGGAGGGAAAAGTGATGGAGAAAGCACAGTATGCGATTTTGCGGTTTACCAAGTACAAAGGACCGGAAATCGGAAATATTGAAGCCCATAATGAGCGGACAAAAGAAAAATACGCCAGCAATCCAGATGTAGATACGAGCCGCAGCAAATATAATTTCCATCTGATTCAGCCGGAACGGAAATACCGTGCCGAAGCGGAACGGCAGATTGCTGCCGCCGGATGCCGTACCCGAAAGGACAGTGTGAGGGTGGTGGAGACACTGGTGACAGCCAGCCCGGAGTTTTTTAAAGGGAAGAAGCAAGCAGAAATCCGGGCATATTTTGAGGATGCCCTACGTTTCATAGAAAAGCATCAATCCAAAGAAACCATTCTGTCTGCCGTGGTGCATGTGGACGAAAGAACGCCCCACATGCACCTTTGTTTTGTCCCGCTGACAGAAGATAAGAGGCTGTGTGCCAAGGAGATTATTGGAAATAAAAAGAAATTGACTTGGTGGCAGGATGAGTTCTGGAAACATATGGTCAAAAAATACCCGGATTTGGAACGTGGGGAAAGCGCCAGCCAGACAGGGCGTGACCATATCCCGCCGAGGGTATTCAAAGAAATGACCCGGTTAAACAAACAGCGCGATCAGTTGGAACAGCTTTTGTGTGGTATCAATCCCTTCAATGCCAAAAACCGTGCAGCGGAAATCGGAAAACTGTTGGACAGCTATATTCCCAGCGTGGAGAAAATGCAGACGCAGCTAAAAAAGTACATTGGAGCGTATCCCACAGGAAGTGCTGGACATATACACAAAGCTGCCGAAAAAAGAAAAGGAGAATGCTTATGGTCGATAAATGGAGCGGATTGGCAGATTTGCTTGCAAACTTGATTGAAAAATATGCATCGGATATAGGGCTTGAAGATATGCCTGATCCGGCATCTGTTAATGATATAAAAAATGCTAATGTGAAAGAGGAAAATTTTTCAGAAACCCACATTGCAATCAAAATATCAGCGTGATATAATAGACATGATTTAAGTGTCCAAACTCTGTTCTGAAAGATAACCTATTCTTTCAGAACAGAGTTTCAGAAGAAAGAGAGGTGGATAGGATTGGATAACCGAAAGAACGTGGGGAAGAATAAAGAGGGAGTGATTTTTCCCGTTGCTCCAAATCTTTCCGAAATGGGTGACAGTTATTTGGAATTTATAGAAGAAATTAAAAAAGAAATTCAGGAACAGAGAGTTTCTGTGGTAATGAATGCCAATGCCAGTATGATTTATCTTTATTGGAATATCGGCAAGGCAATTTTAGCGAAACAGGAGGAAGAGGGATGGGGTACAAAGGTCATTGACCGTATGGCAAAAGATTTAAAAACAGCTTTTCCCGAAATGTCCGGTTTTTCTCCCCGAAATATCAAGTATATGCGTAAGTTTGCCCAGTGCTGGTCAGATGAGAAAATAGTGCAACGGGTCGTTGCACAAATACCGTGGCGGACGAATATAGCTTTAATGGATAAGTTAAAAACACAGGAAGAACGCTTTTGGTACGCTGGAAAAACAATAGAAAATGGATGGAGTAAAACAATACTTGAGTTACAGATACAAAGCAGATTGATGGAACGCACCGGAAAAACCGTCAATAATTTTCCGGTTGCATTGCCGCCGCATGATTCTGATATGGCAAATCAGATATTCAAAGACCCATATTTATTTGATTTTCTGGGAACCGACATGCCAAGACGTGAAGTGGAAATGGAAAGGAAATTAACGGAACATATTCAAAATTTCCTGTTAGAGCTGGGGCAGGGATTCGCATTTGTTGGCAGACAGGTTCATTTGGAAGTTGGCGGGCAGGACTTTTATATTGACCTGCTGTTTTATCATTTAAAATTACGCTGTTATGTCGTGATAGAATTGAAAGCTTGTGATTTTGAGCCGGGATTTATCAGCCAGTTAAATATGTATCAGAATATTGTAAATGACATTTTGCGTCATCCAGATGATAAGCCGACTATCGGACTTTTGCTTGTGAAAGGAAAAAATAAAACTGTAGTGGAATATTCTTTGTCCGGTTATCAAAATCCGATTGGCGTTGCGGAATGGAAAAATCAGATTGTACAGTCCTTGCCGGAGGAATTTCAAAGCAGCCTGCCTTCTGTTGAAGAAATAGAAAAAGAACTGGAATAACAAAAACGGAAAGAAAAATGCAGCAGCCGCTGCACAAATGAGCAGATGGTTGGCAGTATGGAGGTTGGAATGAGCAAAGAAAAAGTAAAAGTTTATACTTATACACGGGTATCCACAGCCATGCAGACAGACGGATATTCTCTGGATGCGCAAAAAGCCAGGCTGAAAGCATTTGCGGACTATAACAATTATGAAATTGTTGAAACCTATGAGGATGCTGGAAAATCCGGCAAATCCATTGAGGGGCGGATGGAATTTAACCGTATGATGGAAGACATCAAGTCGGGAAAGGATGGAGTTTCGTTTGTCTTAGTTTTCAAATTATCACGGTTTGGCAGAAATGCGGCAGATGTACTATCTACTTTACAGGTCATGCAGGATTTTGGAGTAAATCTGATTTGCGTAGAGGACGGAATTGATTCTTCCAAAGACGCCGGAAAACTGATGATTTCTGTTTTGTCGGCAGTTGCTGAGATTGAACGGGAGAATATCCGCATTCAAACAATGGAGGGGCGTATCCAGAAAGCCCGTGAAGGAAAATGGAATGGAGGATTTGCTCCCTATGGGTATCAGCTTGTAGGCGGCAGGCTGGAAATCAATGAAGAAGAAGCACCGGCGATCCGGGTGATTTTTGACCAGTATGTACATACGGATATTGGTTCCAATGGGATTGCAAAATACCTTGAAAATCACGGAATCCGCAAAGTGCAACGGCAGAACGGGAAAAATCCGTTATTTGACGCGCATTTGGTTCGGCTTATCTTGAAAAACCCGGTATATTGCGGGAAAATTGCCTATGGACGGAGGAAAACAGAAAAGGTTCATGGAACCCGGAATGAGTATCATCTTGTGGAGCAGGATAACTATATTCTCGTGGATGGGCTACATAAGGCAATCGTTTCAGAAGATGTCTGGCAGACAGCGCAGGTGAAACTGGCTGCACAGGCTAAAAAATATGAACATATCAATAAGGCAAAAGATACACGTACACACTTGCTCTCAGGGATCGTCCGATGCCCGGTTTGTGGTGCAGGTATGTATGGCAATAAAAGTATCAAACGGAAGAAGGATGGAACAAAATATAAGGACTTCTACTATTATGGCTGTAAACACCGCACCATGATTCGTGGGCATAAATGCGATTATAGGAAACAGATTCGAGAGGAACTGCTGGATGATGCCGTGGCAGAGGTCATTGTGAAACTGGTCAGCAATCCGAAATTTGCAGCTATGATGCAGGAAAAAATCAACCGGAAAGTGGATACCGCTGCCATAGATCAGGAACTTGCCAATTATGAGAAACAACTTCGTCAGCGTTATGCGGTCAAATCAAAGTTAGCAGAGGAAATTGATTCTCTTGACCCGGATGATAAGCATTATATCAAGCGCAAAGCAGACCTGGATGACCGGCTCTACCGGATGTATGATAAGATAGAAGATGTGGAATCAAAGCAGATTGAAGCAAGGGCAAAGAAACAGACAATCGAAGCGGAAAAACTGACCGGTGACAATATTTATAAAGTTCTGATTTATTTTGAAAAATTGTATTCGGCAATGAATGAAACAGAGCGGAGGCAGCTTATGGAAACATTGATTTCTGAAATTCAGGTTTATGAGGATAGACAGCCAAGTGGTCAGTGGCTGAAATCAATAAAGTTCAAACTCCCGATTATTGAGGAAGATATGGATTTGAGTTTGGATAATAATGAACATGTGGAAACTGTAGTATTGCTTTCCCACAAAAAACCGACAGTGTAATCAACGTAAAAGTGGAGTTTGGCGAGGGTGAGGGCAAAGTGCCGCTCGATAATATCGCTAAGAGAGCCGCAGTATACAAGCCAGAATAGCGGGTTACATATAAAATGATTAAGGAGAATATAGAAGCGAAATGTGGATTCAAAGTACAAACCGCAATATCGCAGAGGTAAAGAGGGAGTTAGGATTGCCGATGTATGATGCTCCTAATGCGGTAGAGGAATTGAAACAGCAGAGGAAACATCCAGCGGCGTAAAAAGTGGAAGCGATAAAGGATGCTTTGAAACATTTTAAGATATTATGAGGTTAAGATTGAAAATGAAAAGTAGAGGGTATCCATTACCTTAAGCACACAACAAACAAGCCATCTTTCGGTGGCTGCTTTAAAAATTGAATATTGAAATTGTTAAGGTTATGCAGTTGCTGACTTAATCTTATAACCTTGATTCCTTGCTATGATGATTGCCTGTTCCACTGTAATCTCGCGATCAACTGGAGGCAGATTGGATTTCCTGTAAAGTTCCGCATTATAGTTTTCTCCATTCTTCAACATGTGGTATAATGCAGTCAGAAGCATTCTTGCTATGGCAATGATTGCTTTCTTGTGACCGCGACGCTTTTTGAGACGGAGATAGCGGTTGCGAATCTCAGGATGCTTTTTGCTGGTAACAACAGCATTGGCACACTGCACGAGCAATGGCTTGATATAGCATCCGGCTTTGGAGACCCGGACAGATTTTTTCTTCCCTGCACTTTCATTGTTGGTCGGCGTAAGTCCGGCCCATGAGCATAAGTGTTTCGCCGAAGGAAAAGCCTCCATATTGGTACCGATTTCGGAAATGATTCCGATGGCGGTGAAAACACTGCTGATACCAGGAGCGGTTTGGAGAATGGCAAGTTCCTGCTGATAGGGAGCGGCGAGCGCAAGAATGAGTTCTTCAAGCTCTGCCTTCCGGGATTCAAGGTCTTCAAAGTGGCCTTTGATCACCTTAAGTTTACCGGCTTGCTCCGGTGTGATAAAGCCGTCAATGGCATCACGGAGTTCAGGGAGTTTCTTTTTCAAACTTTTGAAACAAGAGGTTCAAGGTCAAAGGAAGTATCTGCGGGATTTTCCAAAAGTTTATCCAGTATCGCCTGAGCAGATTTGCCGAAGGTGTCCGAAACAACGTTTCCCAACTGGATATTGGAAACCGTGAGACAGTTCTGCAAACGATTCTTTTCACTTGATCTAAAGCAGGTCAGTTTGAAACGGTAGCGCATAAGGTCACGAAGCTGGCGGATGTCAGCGGGCGGCATAAAGCTTCCGGCAACAAGGTCATGCTTAAACAGGTCAGCAATCCATTTGGCATCTTTCTTGTCAGTTTTCTTTCCACGGATAGCCTTAACATATTTGGGATGAGCAAGGACAATCGTACAATCATTTTCTAAGATGTTGTAGATAGGAATCCAGTATTTACCGGTGGACTCCATACAGACATCCTTGCAATTCCTGGCGAGAAGCCATTGTAACAAATCTCTCAGACCCTTCGTGTAGGTTGAAAAACGGTGGCTCTCATAAGTGGTGACGCCTTTGGAATTAGTGGAGGCGATGCAGGCCACTACAAAAGTCTTGTGGACATCAATGCCACAGCAGATTTTGTACACGATTTTTAAAGCCATAGGGACTCCTTTCAGAACCTAAAGGTTCAACAAAGATTATAGGGAGAGACGGCATTGACTGAACGCCTAAGCTATAAACGAGATTGTTTATACAAAGATAAGATTACGTGCTCTAAGTCACACTTATTTGTGCTTGAAAAGGCGGACTACACATATAAACATACGGTCATCCGGCAAGCCGGACAGCCCACTCACCTCCCCGTGATTTGTAGTATACCGAGTTCCCTACAAGAAGAATTATAAAGAAAAAATAGGATCAGGGAAACCATTTTCATTACGTTTTGTGCCTGAGCGAAGCGAAAGGAATGGATATAAATATGGAAGATATTACAGAAGTGAAAGATATAGTTCAAATTATTTTACGGACAGATGAAATAGAGCGTGATGGTAGTAATGGTTCAAATATAAGTATTCCCATATATGATATTTCATCTGAAGAATTTCTGGAGTTTGCGGAAAATGCAATTGCATCTGAAACGAAAGAAGGAATGGTAAATACCATTTCGAATCTCAAGAGAGCATTAGAGTGTGAAATGGATATGTTTTTTGAAAGCATAAATGTAAAAAGAATTTTTGATAAGAAAAATTTGAAGTTTGAAAAGAAGTCCCAATTTTTAGCTGACATAGGATTATTTCCTATTCAGACTATTAATAAATTAACTTTATGAGAAATAAACTGGAACATGAATATAAGACTCCAGAAATATATGATTTATACACATATTATGAATTGGTATGGAGTGTTGTAAAAATATTGGATTTGTATCTCGAATTATTATTTACAAATGGTGAGATTAATTTAGAACTTCATATTGAAAAAAATGTTTATTATTTAACGATGAAACATGATATAAAAGGGTGTGCATTCATATTTGAAATAATAGATTGGACGAAAGGAAAAGGGAGGGAACAGAAAAGGCTAGATGTCACTTTAAAGAACCAAGAAGATACAGATGGTTTTGTAAAAGCATTTAATGTGTTTTTATTATCTATACAATACTTTGATTATGGAAATCTCAATTTATATAAGAAGAAAATGAAAAAACTGATAGAAACAGAAATGTTATAAAGGTTTGTGATTTAATAAGTTGTGTAGTCAAATAGGAGATATTAAATGAATGAGAAATTTTATAATGAAATTAAAAATATTTTAAATATGGCAAGAAACAAAGTCTATAAAATGGCCAATTTCGCAATGGTTGAAGCTTATTGGAATATAGGCAAGTCAATTATTGAGGAGCAAGGTGGCAATGAAAAAGCAGAGTATGGTACAGGATTATTAAAAGAATTATCAAAACAAATGACACAGGATTTCGGTAAAGGTTTTACAGTGACAAATTTGAAATATATGAGGCAGTTTTATTTGATGTTTCCAAATGGTCACGCATTGCGTGACGAATTGAGTTGGACACATTATAGACTTTTAATAAAAGTAGAAAATGATAATGCACGAGAATTTTATATGCAGGAAGCTGTAAAATCTCAATGGAGTACCAGACAGCTTGAGCGTCAAATAAATTCTTTCTTCTATGAAAGGTAATTATCCAGTAAAAATAAAGAGCAAGTTGCAACGGAAATTCAGACACTGGAGCTAGCGAAGAAACCAGAAGATGTCATTCGTGACCCATATGTGTTGGAATTTCTTGGGCTGACACCCAATGATGACTTTTATGAAAGTGATTTAGAGCAAGCGTTAATTACACATTTGCAGAAATTCCTTTTGGAACTTGGCAGAGGCTTTTCCTTTGTAGCAAGGCAGAAAAGAATAACGTTTGACGGACGTCATTTTAGAATTGACCTTGTATTTTATAATTACATTTTGAAGTGTTTTATATTGATAGATTTAAAAGTCGGGGATTTGACACATCAGGATTTAGGACAAATGCAGATGTATGTTCATTATTATGAACGAGAACTTATGAACGAAGGAGATAATCCACCAATTGGCATTGTGTTATGTGCAGATAAAAGTGAATCTGTGGTTAAGTATACGTTGCCTGAAAATGAAACACAGATTTTTGCTTCAAAATACAAATTGTATTTACCAAGCGAGGAAGAATTATTACGAGAATTAAATCAGGAGTATCAAGCGTTGGAAGCCAGTAAGATGGGGAAGGAGAATATTGGCGATATGAAAGAAGAATAAATTTTGCATCAGGGTGGTGCAAAACTGATGGAACTTATATTTTGTGGGAAAAGGGATGCACGCTCAGTATTAGTACTGTATAAATATTGCCCATATTTCCATGATTTTGTGGGGATATGTTCTAATTTGGTACGCATGTGGAGTGTGTCGTGTTGATGTCGCGGGTGCAGAAATAAGTGTACGAAAAAGGCTTGAATACAAGGAATTTTCAAAAATGAGGCGTGATTTTAGCCGCATCAAGCTGACGAAAATCCTTGTAAAATCAATGCGTGGGAACATATCCATCCGAAGCGTTGAGTTGACGGAATAGATATTGGATATGTTGTGTAGACAGGATGAATATTTAATATGTTGAGTTGGCAGAATGGTTGAATTGGTTAATTGCTATATGCAATTATTGGCTTATAGTGGTTAGGCAGCAGATGGGAGGAGGATAAAATATGCAGGAAAATTCAAAGGTACATTTTATACCTCCGATACCAAAACGGGAAAAACGTGTCGGCATTTATTGCCGTGTTAGCACAAACAGTATGGAGCAACTGCAAAGCCTGACTGCTCAAGTATCTCATTTAACAAGGCTTACGGTATCTATGCCACAATGGTTGCTGTTAGATGTTTATATGGATGTTGCGACAAGTAAAACGGGGGCATCACGCAAAGAGTTTAATCGAATGTTAGAAGACTGTCGATCAAATAAACTGGAAATAGTTCTTACTAAAAGCATTAGCAGGCGGAAAATGAATCATGAAGTGAAAATATAAAATGGGGTATTAAACAACGAGCAGCATCAGGAGCTTCAAAACTATATGACAGGAAGTGCTATGGCTATAAACATGATAAGGATGGCAAGTTGATCATTGACGAACAAAAAGCTGAAAATGTTAAACTGATATCTGATTTGTATCTTAGCGGTCAAAGTGTTATAGGAATTATCAAAGAGCTGGAAAAACGGAGGATTTTTTCGGCTACAGGGAAAGAAAAGTGGTGTAAAAGAACAATTGATGTAATGCTTAGTAATGAAAAGTATACCGGAGATGTCCGGCTTCTAAAAGCTGGTAAGAGCGAGATTCAATACCTATCTTCGGATAATAATCCTGCGATAATTTCAAAAGAAGCGTTTGAGGCTGTACAGATTGAAAATAAACGGAGAAGCAATATGGTAAAAGATGAGAATGGATGGCAGAGAAAAAACGAGAAATATAGTTCAAAAAAGAAAATCAAAAACAAATAGTATTTGAAGATATAACCGGAAAAATAATAACTAAAATGAGGTGATTTTATGCAATCAAATAATAGTGAGTTATATAGGCGTCATATTTCAACACATTCTGAACGTTCAGTTGAAGATCGTGCAGCAGTTTCAACTTTAGAAACATTTCTAACTTCAGATGGAAAAATTAATACAAATTTCTCTTGTGATGATAAGTGGCCAAATCATGATGGTACGTTTGAGTTTGTTTCAGAACCCGAAATATCTAGATGTCCAGAACAGAACTTTATAGTTCAGATAAAAGGAACGCATAATTATAAAGAAGTTGATGGAATTATTTCATATAGCTTGACAAGCTTAGCATTTCCGGCTTTTATAGCTAGTGATGTAACTGCAGATCCAGGAATTTTATTTATTGTTTTAAATCCGGATGTTAGGGGCAAGAAACGTGTTTTTTGGAAATATTTGTCCCCTAGTTTTATCCAATCTATAGACTTTGGAAAAAATAGTACTACACTTAAACTCGGTTCTGAAGATGAGATAGAAGATACAGATGAAAGCGTTAATATGTTCTGTCATAAACTTCAAAAGATTATCGATATTCATTTGTTCCTAAGTAAATTAGATAAGGATAATCTCACAAAAGAGGATGCTGTAAAAATCATTGAAACTAGATGTGAGGATATATCGCTAGAAATTGATAGAATTAGTGACGGTAACAAATCTCGTGACTATATATCTAGAAGAATTGTGAATGGATTATATGATTTGTGTTATGCTGTTTTAGTTTTAAATGCACTAAATATGGGATATACGAATGTCAATGAAAGATTGGCGTGGGAGTTATCCCAATTTAATATTGAAACTAAATATTTGAGTAACTTTTTAAAAGGTCTCAAATATATCGGTTCAAGAATTCCAGAAGAAGGTCAATCAGAAAGATTGATGCTGAAATACTACAACTATCTTTGGGAAATTAGAAGATTATTAAAAACTAATTTCAATATTGCTGTATTGAGAAATCTAGAAATATTTCCTTTGAATACGGATACTCTTGATAAAGAGTATTATGAAATGGTAGCTTCAAGTATTTGTGCAATTGATTTATCACCAAAAGCACCGAGGACTTCCAGATATTATATTCAAAAAAAGACTCCTTTCTTTGTCAAGGGGGAAAGATATTTTGAAATTACATTACAGCTCGCTGGATTGTATGCAACGAAATTTAATCGTATAACTGTATATAGCAAGCAAAATATATCAACTAATTACTCAATACAAATTGCATATGCCGATGCAGAAATTAACCTTTGGGGTGCAAAAAGTAAAATTAAAGTAGTAACGAATTGGAAGGTGTCTATTGACACTTCATGTTTGAATAAGTTAGGAAAAATCCTAAAAATTCGTCAAAGATTAAATAAAAATTATGGCGAGTACAACTCGTTGATGAATTTTCTCACTAAGACAGGCATGAATCTGTTCGATTTGATTAATATGCATGAAGATAACTTTCAAAATGCTTTGGATCATATCTATGGAGAGACAAACACTAATACATTTAAGGATGTATTGATTAAACTGAGAAGAGATTATTCACTTTCTTCAAACAAAAAAGGAAAGCATACAATACGCTACATATTAATAAACCTGCGGGAAGAAACATTAGAATTCGTGCTTTCTAATGCGTTTGATAAGCATTATCTTTCTGAAGATCTTTATATTACGAGCAGATGTTATCCATTTGAGAAAAAACCCTTTATTTCAAATTTAGCCGGAAGAAAAACCAGTAGGGGTAATATAAAGGATCTCCTTGAAATAACAAACGGATCTGCGGAGTTTAATACAGTACGTCCTTATTTAACGATTGAAAATATGATACGTGAGACAGGTGAGTTGTATTTTGATATAGATTCGGTAGCAAGCCGGGAAGAAATAAAAAAGTACAATTCCAGTCTGGATCAGTGGGAATGCAGTAATGGTTTTATGATAAATGAAGAAAATGGCTTTTTATCTATTGACTCTTACGAAACGACAACTATATTTATACTTGATAAATTGTTAAAGTATTCAAAAATGAGTAATAGAGGGCAAAGGGAGTCCAATCTACGATATCTTAGGCAATGTAATATAAATTTCGAAGATCCATTAAAAAAGGTTGCCCTGCAAAAATTATTTGTAAATTCTCAAGTAATGCTCGTCTACGGAGCAGCTGGTACCGGAAAGACCACATTGATTAATTATATTTCAAATATGATGAATCAATCAAAGAAACTCTTTCTTACCAAAACCCATACTGCTTTGCAGAATTTGAAAAGACGTATAGAAAATCCAGGTATTGATTCTGAATTCATAAGTATTGATAGCTTTACAAAGAAAATTACACTTACAGACTATGACATAGTTTTTGTTGATGAATGCAGTACAATAGATAATAGAACAATGAAGAAGTTGCTTGAAAAAATTGATGAAAGTACATTGCTTGTTTTGGCTGGAGATATTTATCAAATTGAGTCCATTGATTTTGGAAATTGGTTTTATTATGCCAAGGATATTATTAAAACGGATGGTGCCAATGTTGAACTTTTAAATACTTGGAGAACGGATAAAAAAGAGTTAAAGGGCTTATGGGATGAAGTTAGAAAAATTCAGCCAATTATTACTGAAAAACTAGCAATAGATGGACCATTTTCAGCTGATATAGGAGAAGAAATATTTGTATCTCAGGATGAAGATGAAATTGTACTATGTTTAAACTATGACGGTAAATTTGGTTTGAACAACATGAACCTTTATTTTCAAAATGCCAATACTAAAAGCGAAGTATATACATGGGCTGAGTGGACATTTAAAGTCGGAGACCCAGTGATTTTTCTCGATACTCAGCGTTCTCCCTTATTATATAATAATTTAAAAGGAAGAATTGTAGATATCTCGAAAAGAGATTCAGCTATATTATTTACGCTTGATATAGACACTATTTTAACAGAGCGGCAATGTAGAAATGAAAGTTTTGAATTTGTTGACGTGACAGATTTTGGGACAAGGATATGCTTAGAAGTAATCGAAAATGATGACGAATCGGCAACAGAGGAAGAAAGAATCAAGACAATTATTCCGTTTCAAATCGCATATGCCGTTTCTATTCATAAGTCGCAGGGGTTAGAGTATAACTCTGTAAAAATAATTATTCCTTCTTATAATGCAGAAAAAATATCGCATTCTATTTTTTACACCGCAATAACCCGTGCAAAAGAGAAACTTAAGATATTTTGGAGTGCGGAAACAATGAAAGCCGTTGTAGAAAGTTTTGATAAAGAAAAAATTGGACAGCGTACGCTTGAGCTCATAGAGAAAAAGCTAAAATAATATAATAGCCTAATCAAACATACAACGTTGAGAAAATAAGATGGCTGAGAAAGGCTTGAATTTCAAGGACTTTTACATGTGGAGTGTGTCGTGTTGATGTCACGGATTGAGAAATAGAATAGCGAAAAGTGCAGAAAACAAGGGATTCCCGGGAGTTGAGACAGTTTGAAAAATTGTTCCGGCTCCCGGATTTTTTGTTTGTTGCATTGTGTGGAAACATATCCACTGCTTTTTTGTGTGGGATAGTTGAGTTGACAGCGTAGATATTGCGTATGTTGTAGAGATGGAATGGTCAAGGGGAGGTTGAATGGATAAGATGAATATCATTCCAACGACTGTATTGAAAAAAATCATACCCATTAAACTTACGGTTATAAATAAGGGGTATGCATACTGTGGATAATCTATACTGAATGATTTTTATGGTTCAAATATGAATAAAATTAAAATGAAATAATTGTTGACTTTAATATTATTTATTGTATGTTTAGCTTTGCTAAATAAATTAGAGGAAGAGGTGGTTTATTGGATATTGATAAGATACCACGGTGGATTCTATCATTGGAATAGGAGGATATTACATTTCTAAAAAATTTTACTTTAAAATCTGGATCATTAAAAGAGATTGCAAAGTTGTATGGAGTGTCATATCCAACAGTCCGCCTGCGACTGGATAAACTTATCCAGAAAATAGAATTAGGTGACCAACAGGAGGAAGAACCATTTCAGACATTTATTAAGGGTTTGGCTGTTGATTCTAAGATTGATTTGGAAACCGCAAAATGATAACCGAAAAGTACAAAAAGAAAAGGAGAAAAGAGTGAAAAATAAAGTAGATTTTGGGGCGCACTTTTATAAAGGTTCATAAAACCCCATTTTTACAGATAAAAGAGCAGCGATTGAGGATATAGATATACTAACAGAAACAAGAATAGAAGTATTAAGGGTAGCTAATAAACTATCCAATGATATTGATATGAGCGAGGTGGAAAAGCACTCCTATGACTATTACAAAAAGGCACTTTGTGATGGTACACATATCGCATATTTGATATTTGATGGAAATTGCTTTGTAGGCACTGGTGGTGTCAGCTTTTTTCAAGTAATGCCAACTTACCATAATCCAAGCGGAAAGAAAGCATATATAATGAATATGTATACACGTCCCGATTACAGAAGAAAGGGAATTGCGTATAAAACATTAGATATGCTGATTAATGATACTAAGTGTAAGGGGATTACATCTATTTCTTTGGAAGCAACTGCTATGGGACGTCCTTTATATGAAAAATATGGTTTTGTAAAAATGAACGATGAAATGGAGTTGTTAGAATGACAACTTTCAGATTTAGAGCTGAACCTCCCAAAAAAATGTAAAGGAGAAAAGTGTACCCGTTAATATAACAGAAACGTTTGGATTATTGTTTGACCAAAATAATAATATCGCATATAAAGCATTATAGGGGCTGCAAAAGGAAGATGTATCTTTTTATGTGACAGTATGCAGCCGCTGGTTTATAAGGATATCCAAAAGGCATTGAAAGAGATGCAGAAATTATAGGCAGATACAAATTTGGTTTTTAGTAGGAGTAAAACCTGCTCAGACTGTAGACAAAGTTCCAGACGAGAGTTCGGGCTTTTCTTATTGTTTCACAGTAAAAATGAATGTGGAATCGGCATTAACCGATTTCCCCTTCATCTATATTTTTCTCTTGTTGTGATATATATAGCAAATATAATCCTACAGTACTAGCAAGACCAATGAAAGAAATAACCAAATAACTGCTTCCAATACCTTTTTTGTCAATAATTATACCTATTAAAGGCAATATTGTTATAATCGGCAAATTTTTAACAGCCTCACGTATAGAAAGTATCGTATTTCTATTTTCAGTAATCTCATCATTTATATATTGTTGAAATACTCTTGGATAAATTCCTATGATCATGCGTGGAATAAAAATCACAAATATAACTATGCTATTTTTTAATGCCAAAACGCCGGCACAAACCGAAAGTGATAACAAAAAGAGCAATAATTTTTTTTGATATTTCCCTCCTTTTTGAAATAAATATGCAAATTTGCTAAAAATAGCCGAAATTAAATAAAACAAAGAATAAATAACGCCAAAATATTTTACAGGTACATTTACAGCTTGTAAAAAAATCTGATTCCCTGAAAGGATGCTGTTAAACATTAAAGTCATAAAAAAAGTAAAAATCATTAACCACAATATTTTTTTATTATTTATTGTTGTATATAGGCCCTCTTTTAGAGTTATTTGATACTGGTTCTGTTCATTTCTCTTTCTTATTTCTTTATAATTTTTTGCTGGCAGAAGAACTATACTTGCTGCTGTTCCCAGTATAATTGCTAAAATAAAGGGCCCGAAACTATTATAAGAATATAAATAACCTATAGTGGTACTGATCACACCAGTAAGAATAAATTGAACAGACTCGATATTCCCACTGATTTTAGTATATTCATTGTTTCTATTTTCTGCTTGCAGAGCCATATATAAATAGGATGTTTCAGCGCCCGAAAAGAAATTTTTACACAAGCCTCCAAAGAAACTGGCAAGTATTAAAATTATAGAGTTTTTTCCTATAATAAAAAAACAATTTGATATAACATAAGAAATAGACGCTATTAGTAAGCTCGACTTAGGGCCATGGATATCGGCAAAAATTCCTGTTGGTACCTCTAAGATAATTCCTGCTAGCGCCGAGACGCTATGTAATAAATAAATTAAAGTAACGCTTATATTGTTCTCCATTAAATAAACAGTAATAATGGAATCATTCAAAAAATACAAAAATAACATTCTGTATATCGTGTATATCCTAATATTTTTATTCATTTTCTACCTTCTAAATTTATATTATTAGTTCTATTTTTTCACAAACGCTGGTGCTGCTCGCTTCATCGGCTGTGTAGATTATCTTTTTCTTGGTTAAAATTATAGCACAGACAGGTTATCCGCGCTGAAAAATTTTTAGCGGATTTGTCAGAACGATAGTATGGCATGCTGTCAGGAGAGACGCCTTTGGATGCAGCCTTTGAGTTTTAGCCTGAAATTAGCTTTGCGGAAGCTGGTCCGCTTGATAGCGGTGACACTGCGCTATAGATATTTGAAAAGTAAAATTCAATTACGAAAATTTGGTATTAGAATACCAAAAAATGTTGACAGAAAAATAGAGGCGTGTTACACTATTGTTACAGGATTAAATAGAGCTGCTTTCTGAGGAGGTAACACGATGAGAGGTAATAAAAGCAGAATAGATAGATTATACTCCTTTTTCAATGCTGTAAGAGGGAATAATACGCCAAGTGAATACGAGAGTGTTTTGGCTGTGCTTAAGAAAACGATGGATTTACAGCTTATGGCTGTAGATGAAAATTTTAATCCTCATGAGTTAAACGATGAGGAACTTTATGAATTAATGAGAAATGTTGCCGATGAATTTGGAATAGCTAATCCGTTCTCGAATAGAGAGCGATTTTTCGATATATATAGAACTCTTAGAAACTTTGAGGAGGTGACTTGGACAGATATTCTTGAATATGGCGATCGCAGAGCTAAATTCAGAGTACCGGAAGCATTGGTTGCTGAGATGGAGAAGAATTTTATAGAAGGTTTCCAAGAGGTTTTAATTCCGGAAGCTGAAAAGTTTTCGCCTTGTTTGGAACAACTTGTAGAAGCATATAGCGACTCACATTTTACACTGACAACAATGGATAACTTATACTATAAGATTTTGGCGGAAATGTTCAGCGATAATGAAATGGTAGATGTTAAGCAGACAAACATCTATGAATATGAGTTTACGTCAGAAAAGTTTGACTTAATTTTGGCGGTACCGGTGTTTGGCGTTCGTGATAAAGCTGACGAAGATTCAACATTTATATGTAGAGAATATGACATGATAGCAGCAGAGAATCTTGCGCTTCATTTAAGAAGCGACGGTATTTTGTCAATTGTTTTGCCGGCCAAGATTACGTTTGGAGGTGGCAGGGTTAAGGAGCTTCGAGAATTTCTTCAATCCATGTACTGTATAAAAGAAATAGCGGACCTTCCATCGGGGATATTCGAAAACACTGGTGTAAAAACATATTTAATTACAATTACCACAGGACGTACAGATGAAGTAACAATAAAAAGATATGCAGCAGATACAGAGAATCCTCGTAAGGATGGACTTAGCAGGCTGATAGTGCAGGATGATACATTCGTTTTGGAAGATGAGCTCGCGGATATGGGAGATTGGAATGTTGATAGGATTATTGAGTCGCAGGATGAAGAGTGGATTAAGTTTCAAGAATCAAATGTTAAGAAGCAGGAACTTGGTACAGTAGCTTCTATCTTTAGGGGAAAAGCGGTGAACAGAAAGTTCCCTAACGGGAGTATCGGTGTAGTAAATATATCGAACATTGGTGAGTTTGAGATTGACTATACAGGACTTGATTATATAGATGAAGAGGAACGCAAGGTTACAAATTATTTGTTACAGGATGGCGATTTGTTGATTCCGGCAAGAGGAACCGCAATAAGAGTCGCTGTTTTTAAAGAGCAGGCGTATCCATGTATCGCTTCATCTAATGTGATTGTTATCAGGGCTATCGACGAGAGCCTTTCCACAACATACCTTAAGCTGTTTTTTGATAGTCCGCTGGGCAGAAAGATGCTGGTAACAAGGCAGCAGGGTACAGCTGTAATGAATATTAGTTACAAGGAGCTTAACAATATTGAGATACCGCTTCCGTCAATGGAAGAACAAAAGGCTATAGCTGATGAGTATACAAGAGAGCTTGAAGTGTACAAAAAGGCAATTCAGGAAGCTGAATCCAGATGGTCATCCACCCTGGCTGCGCTTCAGAGCAGAATATAGGGAGGAGACTATATGTTAGGGGCAATTATTGGAGATATCGTTGGGTCACGTTTTGAATGGAATAATCATAGGGATAAGGAATTTGAGTTTCTTACGTATAAGTGTTTCCCGACTGATGATAGTATTATGAGCCTTGCTGTGGCGCAGGCAATATTAGTGAGCAAACCTGACCACAGTGACCTTTCAAAAAACACAGTGGAGTGCATGCAAAGCATTGGCAGAAATTACCCGAATTGTGGGTATGGCACAGGTTTTTATAATTGGATGTTTTCAGATAATCCTCAGCCGTACAATAGCTTTGGCAATGGGGCGGCCATGAGGGTTAGTGCGGCAGGTTTTGCAGCAGAATCCATTGAGGAAGCTAAGGAACTTTCTAAGCTGGTTACAGAGGTTACTCACAATCATCCGGAAGGGATAAAAGGGGCTGAGGCTGCAGCGGTGGCTGTTTATATGGCTAAGGCCGGAAGCAGCATTCTTGAAATAAGAGACTACATCAATGATAACTATTATCCTATGAATTTTACGTTAGATGAAATCAGGGATACATATCATTTTAATGAGACTTGTCAGGATACAGTGCCTCAGGCGCTTCAGGCATTCTTTGAATCAACAGGCTTTGAGGATGCAATAAGGAATGCGGTTTCAATAGGCGGCGACAGCGATACACTTGCTGCCATCTGTGGCGGTGCAGCAGAAGCTTATTACGGAATACCGACTGATATAAGAAAGCACGCGCTTACGTTCTTGGATCAGAAGCTAATGCAGCTTTTAATTCTGTTTGAAAATAAGTATCCGCCTATTATGGAAAAGAAGCGTGATGATATGAGAGTGAGCGTTAAACGTTCAGCAAAGAAACAGGTAAAGATGGGAGGTCGAGAAACTATGATACAGTCAGCATCAGAAATTGCAGACCAGGAATTAAAAGAATCTGAAATAGATATTGAGGAAACTAAAAAGAAGCAGTTATTCACTCACTTGTATGAGGCTTGCAATATTCTCCGGGGGCCTATTAATCAGGATGAGTTTAAAGATTATGTCACACCGATTTTATTCTTAAAAAGAGTCAGTGATGTATACGACGAGGAAACACAGACAGCGTTAGAAGAATCTGGCGGAGATGAGGAGTTCGCGGCATTTGATGAAAATCACAGTTTTGTGATTCCCGATGGCTGTCACTGGATTGATATAAGAAATGCTAGTCAGGATGTAGGACTAAGCATTGTTAAGTCAATGAATGGTATAGAACGGGTGAACCCTGAAACACTTAGTGGAGTTTTTTCGAGTTTCGACAGTGTTACATGGACAGATAAATCAAAACTCAGCGATGAACGTCTTAAAAACCTAATTGAGCATATGTCTGGCTTAAAGGTTGGAAACAAGAATTACAGTGCCGATGTAATGGGTGATGCATATGAATATCTCATTAAGAAGTTTGCCGATCTCTCCAAGAAAAATGCAGGTGAGTATTATACGCCGAGAACTATTGTAAAACTCATGGTAATACTTATGGATCCTAAGCCTGGGGATACTGTTTATGATCCTGCATGTGGAACCGGCGGTATGCTGATTGAGGCTATCAGACACATTGATAATAGACAGATGACATATGGCAAAATTTACGGCCAGGAGAATAATCTGTCTACATCAGCGATTGCAAGAATGAACCTGTTTTTGCATGGCGCAAGCGACTTTAAAATAGCACAGGGAGATACGCTTAGAACACCAAGATTCATTGAACACAATCAATTGATGAGATTCAACTGTGTTCTGGCGAATCCGCCTTTCGGTCAGGAAAAATGGGGAGCGGATAGTTTTGAATCGGATAAATACGGTCGTAATATATGGGGGTGTCCATCTGATTCAAATGCGGATTATGCGTGGCTGCAGCATATGGTTAAATCCATGAAACCGATGGAGGGGAAGGCGGCGGTTGTCTTGCCTCAAGGTGTTCTCTTCCATAGTGGTAAAGAGGGCGAAATTAGGGAACAACTTATCAAGAGCGATTTGATTGAAGCAGTGGTTGCGCTTGCCGGCGGCGTGTTCTATGGAACTGGTGTATCTGCGTGTATTATCTTCCTGAATAACCATAAGAAGACAGAACACAAAGGGAAAGTATGCCTGATTGATGCAACGAATATCTATACTCCGAAACGCGCACAGAATGAGATGGAAGAGAAGGATATTCAGGAAGTTTATAAGCTGTATCAGGATTATAAAAATGTTATAGAGAAGTGCAGGATTGTTACTATTGATGAGTTAGATGCAGCAGGAAATACATTAGCCGTGAATACTTATATAGAAAAGAAAAAGCAAGAGGTTGTTTCTCATGCCGTCATAAGAGAGCAGTACTTTGAAGCTTTAGGGAACGTAAAAAGGGCTGAAGCTAAGATGAAAGCATTATTGGTTGAAGGTGGTTACCTAAATGAAAAGAAAGATTACAATAGATGAACTTGAAAAATACCTCTGGGGATCTGCAGTATTGCTTCGTACCCATGTGGATGCCGGAGCATATAAACAGTATATTTTTCCCTTATTATTCTTTAAGCGTTTGAGCGACGTTTATGATGAAGAAAGCATAAAGGCAAAAGAGGAATTTGGCGAAGAAGCTCTGGAATGGGAAGAAAGTCATCAGTTTAAGATTCCCAAAAAAGCTCACTGGAGTGATGTTAGAAATGTGTCTCAGGATGTTGGTAAAGCTATTGTAGAGGCTTTTCATAAGATAGAAGCAGCAAATCCAGAAAAGCTGCAAGGTATTTTTGGAGATGCGTCATGGACCAATAAGAATCGCTTACCGGACAGACTGCTTAAAGACCTGCTGGAACACTTCAGCTCAAAAACATTGAGTATTGAGAACTGTCCTGCGGATGAGCTTGGCCAAGGATATGAGTATTTGATAAAGAAATTCGCTGACGATAGCGGTCATACGGCTCAGGAATTTTATACCAACCGTACAGTTGTAAATTTAATGACAGAAATGCTGGAACCTCAGCCGGGGGAATCCATCTACGATCCAACATGTGGAAGCGCAGGTATGCTTATTTCGTCAGTAACATACCTAAAACACGCAAATAAAGAATGGAGGAATCTTTCCATTTATGGTCAAGAGATTGTTACTCTTACCTCCGCAATAGCAAGGATGAATTTACTTCTGCATGGAGTACAGGATTTTCAAATTGTAAATGCTGATACATTGAAAACACCGGCATTTACAGAGCGTGCAAAACTTCAGACATTTGATTTGATTCTTGCAAATCCACCGTATTCTATTAAGCAATGGGACAGAATTGCATTTGAATCTGATAAATATGGGCGCAATTTCTTAGGGACTCCGCCTCAGGGGAGAGTTGACTATGCTTTTTTTCAGCATATACTAAAGAGTATGGATCCAGTAACTGGACGCTGTGCGATTCTATTTCCTCATGGAGTGCTTTCAAGAAATGATGAATTAAGTATGAGAAAGGCGCTTGTTCGGCTGGATTTAGTGGAGGCTGTTATTGGAATAGGAAAAAGCCTGTTCTACAATTCGCCAATGGAAGCCTGCATTGTTATTTGCAGAGGCAAGAAGACGCCGAAAAGAAAACATAAAATTTTGTTTATAAATGCAAAAAATGAGGTCACTCGAAAAAATGCGCAAAGCTATCTGGAGCCAGAGCATATCAGCAAAATAGCTGAGACATATAAGGCGTATCGTGTTGTAGAAGGATTCTCCAATATTGCAAGTATTGAGGAAATCGCTGCAAACAATTATTCATTAGGACTTCCCAAATATGTGTCAGGCATTGCACAAGAAAGTGAAGAAGAACTTAACTTAGAGGAAGCTATTGATAGCTGGATGAGAAGTTCTGTGAGTGTAAGCCAAGAGTTTAATACATTAAACGATTTGATAGAGGAAGGCGGTGAAAAAAATGCCTAGGGTATTGTTAAAAAATGTTGTCGCACGTATCAAGGACAAAGTTGATAAGGACAATACTGATCTGGAGTACTATATCGGGGGCGAGCACTTTGATAATGGAGAAATACAGATTACTAGAAAGGGTGTAATTAAGGAGAGTACAATCGGTCCTGCTTTTCATATGAGATTTCAGCCGGGAGACGTTCTTTTGATGTCAAGGAATCCCCACTTAAGGAAAGCCGGAGTAGTAGATTTTGAAGGAATCTGTTCCGATGTCAGCTATGTCTGTAGAACAAAGGATGAAAATGTACTTATGCAGAGTTTTGTTCCGTTTATCTTTCAGACAGACCATTTCTGGAAATTTGCTGAGGAGAACAAAAAGGGATCTACAAACTTTTTCTTGAATTGGTCAGACTTCGAAAAGTATGAATTTGATCTGCCGGAATTTGATAAGCAGAGTAAACTTTGCGAAATGATGTGGGCGTTTGAAGATACCAAATCGGCTTATAAGCAGCTGCTTTTAAAGACGGATGAAATAGTGAAATCGCAATTTATCGAGGTGTTTGGATTACCAGAAAAGAATAGACATAATTTTGAAGTTGGCAAAATTGGCGATGTCGTTAAGGATGTTCACTATGGTACTGCTAAAAAGGCTAGTGAGAATGGAAAGTACATATATATTAGAATGAACAACATAACCTATGACGGAGAGTTGGATTTGACTGATATTAAACGTATTGATGTACCTGAAAAAGAACTTGCAGGGTGTAGTGTTCAAGAGGGAGATGTACTTTTCAACAGGACGAATAGTAAGGAACTTGTTGGGAAAACATGCTATTTTTCAGGAAATGAACCTATGATTATAGCGGGCTATATCATTCGTTTGCGGACAAACGGCAGAGTTCTTCCAGAATATCTTTCGGTTTTCATGAACTTGGAGCGCAGTAAGAAGTTGCTCTATAGTATGGCAAAAGGTGCTGTCGGACAAGCCAATATTAATGCGAAGGAAGTTCAAGCAATTCAGTTGATAATCCCGCCGAAGGATATTCAAAAGAATTTTTTGATTTTCTTCAGACAGAGCAATAAATCAAAATCTGAATTAAAACAAGCAATAGCAGATATTGATAATTTGATGCGGACATTTATGGCTCAGAGTATAGAAAAGGAGGAGTAATGAATGGCACAGTTTAATGAAGATAATACAGTAGAACAGTTATTTATTGATACATTAAAAAAGAATGGATGGAAGTATGTTCCTGCGGAGCAACTTCATAGAGATTTCACAGATGTAATCGTTGAGCCAATGGTGAAAGACGCGTTAATTCGCTTAAATCCAGAAATAGCTGAAGAGCCGTCCAGAGCAGACGAAGTTATTTATAAACTTCGTGCAATGCTTCAGCCGTTTCCAAGTGATAACCTGGTTGCACAGAATGAAGCCTTCAAAAAGAAATTATTTGAAGAGAACTCATATCCCTTTGGCAAAGATGGCAGAGCTGTTTCGATTAAGTTTTTTGGTACGTTAACAAAAGAACAGCTGGCTAAAAATGAATATGCTGTCACCAATCAGTGGGTATACCCAACTGTAGAAAATGGAAAACGTTTTGATATTGTGCTGCTTGTTAATGGTTTTCCGGTTGCGGTTGGCGAACTTAAGACACCATTTCGTAACGCTATTTCTTGGCTTGATGGCGCGCAGGATATTGCGGCTTATGAACAGTCTGTTCCAGAAATGTTCGTACCCAACGTATTTAATTTTGCATCCGAAGGGAAATGCTATCGCTACGGATCTATTAACATGCCATTAACGAAGTGGGGACCTTGGCATACGACCGATCACAAAACCGAAGGAAGCTTAGCAGATGTAAAGATAAGCGTTGCAGATATGATAACTCCTGAGAGGGTAATGGATATCATGCAATTCTTCACATTATTCTCAACTGATAAGAAACATCGTAAGATAAAGATTGTTTGTAGATACCAGCAGTATGAAGCAGCAAATCTTATGGTCCAGCGTGTTAAGGAGGGTTATCCTAAGCAAGGGCTTATCTGGCATTTTCAGGGGTCTGGCAAGTCGCTTTTAATGGTGTTCGCTGCTCAGAAACTTCGTATGATGCCAGAGTTGAACAATCCAACCGTAATTATTGTCGATGATCGTATTGATCTTGAGACACAGATCACAGGGGATTTTAACGCTGCCGATATTCCAAATCTACAGTCGCTTGCAGGTAAAGAAGAACTGATGAAATTCTTGGAACAAGATATGCGTAAGATTGCGATAACAACAATTTACCGTTTTGGTGATGTTGAGAAGGCGCTTAATATGCGCGACAACATTATTCTGATGGTAGATGAGGCACATCGTACACAGGAAGGCGACCTTGGTGAAAAGATGCGTCTTGCATTACCTAATGCTTTTTTCTTCGGATTAACAGGTACGCCGATTAACCGGCTTGATAAGAATACATTTAAAACATTCGGTGCAATTGAGGATAAGAGTGGATATCTGAGTAAGTATTCCTTCTCAGATTCTATTCGCGACAAGGCGACGCTGCCTCTTAATTTTGAGCCGGTTCCTATTGTTTTACATGTGGACAAAGATGCGCTTAATGAAGAATTTGAAGAAATGACAGAAGGATTGTCCGACGAAGACAAAGCTGTGCTTTCTAGAAATGTCACAATGAAATCTATCATGTACGATAGAAAGCGTATCAAGAAGGTAGTTGAGCATATTGTAAATCACTACAAAACAAAGATTGAACCAAACGAATATAAAGCACAGATCGTTGTATATGATCGTGAATGTTGTCTGATGTATAAGGAAGAACTCGATAAGCTTGTGCCTCCAGAGCAGTCAACCATTGTCATGACAACTGGCGATGATAAGGCTGGCCGCTATAAGAAGTATAAGAGAAATCGTGATGAAGAAGCAAAGGTTCTTGACCGTTTCAGAGAACCAAACGATCCGCTTAAGTACGTCATAGTTACAAACAAGCTTCTTACGGGATTTGACGCACCTATCCTTCAGGTAATGTATCTTGATAAGCCAATGAAAGACCACAACCTTCTTCAGGCTATCTGCAGAGTTAACCGTACATATGATGAAGGTAAAACAAGCGGACTTATCGTAGATTACATCGGAATTTTCGATAATGTTGCCAAGGCTTTAAACTTCGATGAAGCGGGCATGAAAAAGGTCGTAACAAATGTTGAAGAAGTAAAGAAACAGGTTCCAGCGTTAATGCGTAAAAGCTTAAGTTACTTTATGGGGGTAGACCGTACTGTTGAAGGCTGGGAAGGACTGCTGGCGGCACAAGAATGTCTGCCAAACAATAAAGTTAAGGATGAATTTGCCGCAGATTACCGTGTTCTTAATAGGGTATGGAATGCTTTATCGCCGGATCCGTTCCTTGATCCATTTAAGTATGATTATATTTGGCTTAGTAAAGTATATGAATCAGTGAAACCTACAGACAACAGAGGCGCTCTTGTATGGGCGGCGCTTGGGGCAAAAACACTTGAGCTTGTTCACCAACATATTGAAGTAGGAGAAGTTCATGACGATGTAGATATTCTTACTCTTGATGCAGCTCTGATTGATGAGTTCATTGAGAAACAGAAGGATATCAAGAAGACAGCTATGAAGGTGGAAATTGACCTTGTTGCAAAAATCCAGAAACATAGCCAGGATCCTAAGTTCAAGAAGCTGGGTGAAAAGCTGGAGGAGCTACGTGAGAAACACGAGCAGGGATTAATCACAAGTATTGAATTTCTTAAATTACTGTTAGAGCTTGCCAGAGAGACCGCAAGAGCTGAAAAGGAAGTTGTACCGGAAGAGGAGATTGATCGTGGCAAAGCCGCTTTAACTGAATTGTTCAATGGCGTTAAAAATGATAAGACACCAGTAATTGTAGAACGTATTGTTGCAGATATTGACGCCATCCTTGCAATCGTTAGATTTGACGGATGGCAGAAAACCACAACAGGTAAGAATGAAGTTAAGAAGGCGCTTCGCAGTATTATCTGGATTAAGTATAAAATCAAAGATAAGGAAGTATTCGATAAGGCTTACAGCTATATTGAACAGTATTATTAATAGTCCCCATGGAAGCCGTATTCATAAAAGAAAACGACAGAGGTTGTCCTAAAAAACATTTTCAGGACAACCTCTGTCGTTAAATTTGATGATGTATATTCATCCGAGATAAAAGGGGCTCCCCCTCTCCCTGAACCATACATAAAAATTCCCACCCATAATGTTCATAGAACGAAGAATGGTCCGTAACGAGATACAGTGTCTCGATGCCATATCCCTTCATATCATTCAGCAGCTTTTTGAGCCAATTCTGGGTGTTCTCTTAATCTTTTCATCTGAAACATCATACAGCAGCCCTTTATTCGTCCATAGAAACCTTGTGATAAAATTGATTGGTATTCAGCAGCTTTTCCTTCTGGATATCCGTAATCTGGTCTGTAATATCCTTAACAAATACATAGAACAGCCGATGTTCTTCTCCCCACTCGGAGTTTTCCAAATGCCCGCAGTCGTCCAGCCAGCGAATCTCTCCGTCTTTTCTGATAATTCGGTATTGGACATAATCCATATTCTCATTGGAGTGACGGACTTGTTCCTGAATCTCCCACTCTACCCGATTCAAATCGTCAGGATGAACCAACCCCTTGAAGGAACCGTTTACCAGATCCATAAATTCGTTCATTGTATTGCATCCAAATATAGTCATGATAGCCGGATTCGCGTATAGAATCCGTTCATCATCCATGGCGCGGTAAATAAAGAAACCGTCCGACATGTTAGCCAGTGACTGTGCCATACGCAGATGCCTTTTGTCCTCCTCGTCTTTGATGATGTTATCAATACTTCGGATGGTTATCACAGCGGTCTTAGGAATCCCCTTCTCACGCTCGCTGATGGTGACGCTGGTAAGACACCATTCCTCCTCGATTCCACGGTCTTTGGCACTCCGGCGATAGCGATATTCTGTGGAGTCCTGAGTCATAAGCGTAGTTTTCAGGTTGCTTAAGGACAGGAATTTCCGAATATTTTTTTCATCATGTTTTAAGATTTTACCTGTACCAAAGTGGCGGTTTACCACCGCTTCATAATTTCCGCGCTCCATCAAACCATTTGCATCCGGATAGATCATTCGACAATAGTTGTCGCTTAAATGGAGGAAATAGACCTCCCTGTATGCAAGCACCATGCTGTTTAGCGCACCCTCATAAATCTGCATGTGCGTGACATCCCGCATCAGACAGGCCACATATCCATAGTCGTGCTGATAGAGCGTAAGCTGAAGATAATGGCTGGAAATGGAGCTGTATGCGTAATGAGTGAGTGTTTCACCCTCAAATGCAGCCTGATAGGCTTTGGTAAACAAGTTCTTGCGGTCGTCCCGAAACGCCTTCAGAATCAGATGCCGCAATAATTTGATATCTCCGCCGCAGATTTTGGACATCTCATGATTAATGTAAATAATCTCGTAATCAAGCGGAGCGCCGGCAGGGTCCAGGATAATTTTGGCAAGTCCGTATCCGCAGGGAATGCTGCCATAATAGCGTTCCAGTTTATCTTGCTCCTGCTCCGTAAATTCTGAGACTTCCGGTTTCGCTTGCTGTATCTTAAGCTCTCTTTCGCGGAAGGAAGTAACGTCTATAAGGGAGCTGTAAAACATCTTATGTCCATTCTTTTCACGCAGGAAAAAGACTTTCATAAACACCCACAGCACTTTACCGTCCAGCCGAATGAAATGTACATACCCTTCGGCGCAGCCAGGACGTTTGTCATAGGCCTGTTCAAAAAGGGAAAATAGAATAGGGCGGTCGTCGTCTCTGACATGATCCCAGAGTTTTTTGTCATAATTCTCCGCGTCGCCGGTTCCCACGCCTACCAGTTGAAAATACTGCTCGTTGACACGGCTGATTTCAATCTGGTTCTCGTATACGTCGTAAAATGCCGCCGCTCCCAGTATATTATTAACCATAGTGTCAGTAAAAAGGTTGCCGTCTATAAATTCTCTTGTATGAAGAGCTTCCACCTGTTTGACACGCATACCGCCAAAATCAAGGTTTCGCTCGTCCCCAAGAAGGTTTTCAAGCTGGTTGATGGGCAGAGGTTGAAAATAATAGTACCCCTGCGCATAACGGCAGCCCATGCTGCGCATGAAATTTTCATGGTGTTGGTTTTCAACGCCTTCTAAAACAATCGGAATCCCCAGAAGTCTCGCCATGTTCACAACAGACTCCAGAATACCCATCCCCTTATGCTCTTCTTCGATACTCATTTCGAGAAAGCCCATGTCAATCTTTAGAACGTCCACATCCATGCTTTTCAGTGTGTTCAAAGAAGAATAGCCGCTTCCAAAATCATCCATCATAACTTGAAAACCAGCTTTTTGCAACCGCTTCACGGTATCGTTAACACTTTGACCATCTTCGGCGTACGCGCTTTCTGTAATCTCACATTTGAGGTATTTCTTTGGTACTTGATAGGTATCGGTTAGATTAATCAGGTATTCCGGCACATCAATGGTCGCAATATCAAGTCTTGAAATGTTGATGGAGATGGGGACAGGCTGATATCCTTTGTTTATCCAACTATGCAGCCAAGCGACGACCTTGGTCCATACAACCTGATCAAGGGCTGTGATAGATTGATTCTTTTCCAGTATGGGAATAAATACCCCGGGCGAAATCAGCTTCCCGTAATGAATCCAGCGAACAAGGGCTTCCGCTCCCACAATCTTGCGGGTAGAAATATCGCACTGTGGTTGTGCGTAGAAGGTAAATTCGTCATTTTCAAGAGCAGCCTTTACATCAGAAAGTACCTGCCATTCCCTCTCCAGCGAATTTTCCATGCCGGGGTCATAGATACGGATTCGGTTCATATGGCTTCCAAGCGCATAGGAAAGAGCCATAGTCGCCCTATCATACATGATTTCAGGCGCAAGAGTAAGATCCTCCAAGGTATAGATACCAATAGCCGGAAGAGAATGGGCAATTCCGTTAAGCTGTCCCATGCTGTCCGCAATTTCGTCCCACAATGCTCGGAAGCGTTCCAGTTGAAACGGCATGACAATGCAGAAATCATCTCCGTTAAAATGTCCGGCTACGCCGCCGTACTGTTTAATACAACGCTTGAGGCAGTTCGAAATAAAGATAAGAAGCTCGTCTCCCTTATCTCTGCCGCAGAATGTATTGATCATTCGAAAATGTTCAATATCAATTGCTGCCATGGCATACGCGCCTGGCTGGACGTTTTCTAGATAAATCCTTGACGCCTGCATAAAACTTCGCATATAATGCAGCCCTGTTAAAGGGTTTAAGTCGAAAGCTGCCTGTCCGACAGCATTTCCTCTTCCAGTCGTGCTACCTTTTTCCACGCAATGATACCTCCCAGATAATGGATTTTGTAATGAAAATATTGTACTACGTTCCACTGACAAAATCAAGTAAAGCTGCCTGTCATATCTGAAAGATTGAGGTGCTTCTTTCAAGAAGCCCTTTCATATATGCAATAATTGTTCCGTAATTTGTAATGGGTACGCCAGAATCACCGGCGCATTTTAGACGGTATTTCATCTCTCGTTCATTCAGTGTGCAGCCGCCGCAATGGACGATTAACTGATATTTATCTAAATCTGCCGGAAATTCCGTTCCGCTGGTGAAGTCAAAATACAGCTCTTTTTTTGTGTGTTTTTGAATCCATGCCGGAAGTTTTTCTGTGCCAATATCTCCGCACTGCCTATGATGCGTACAGCCCTCGGAAATAAGCACAGTATCCCCGTCTTTTAAGGTGTCAAGAGCCCTTGCGCCATTTACGACCGTCCTAAGATTTCCCTTATATCTTGCGAATAGAATAGAAAATGAAGTCAGCGGTATATCTTTCGGTACATCATAAGC
>BLMJ01000155.1 GCA_011960625.1 Lachnospiraceae bacterium
GGACAAGGAAAGGAAAGGACATTCATGAATTATACGGAACAGGCGAACAAGGTATTGAAGATAGCGAGGGATACGGCGAAGAAGCTCAACCACCCATATGTCGGGACGGAGCATCTGCTCCTTGGGCTTAGGGCGGTCTATACCGGCGTTGCAGGCCAAGTGCTGGGTATGAATGGAGTAGATGAGGAGAGCATTCGCAAAGTGGTGGATGAGCTTGTTTGCCCGGCAGGGGAGACGGCTATAGCGCATCATCCGGAAAATAGCCCGCGGCTTGAATACATTCTGGAAGAGAGTAAGGTCGAGGCGGCGCATTTTCGATCTGACAAGATTGGGACAGAGCATATGCTCCTTGCGCTTTTGAGGGATCCGGACTGTGTGGCGACCCGTATTTTGCTCACATTGAGCATCAATATGCAGAAAATCTATCAGGACATTTTCTCCGTACTAGGCGGCGACCCGAAGGAGTATCAAGAGGAGATGCTTACAAGCGGCGGCAGAAAAAGGGAAGGGATGCTGGAGCAGTTCGGCACGGACCTGACCGCGCAGGCAGAAGAAGGGCGTCTTGATCCGGTGATCGGAAGAGATGAGGAAATCAACCGGTTAATTCAAGTCCTGAGCAGAAGGACGAAAAATAACCCTTGTCTTGTGGGAGAGCCCGGAGTGGGCAAGACGGCTGTCATTGAAGGGCTTGCCTCCAAGATTGCCGCTGGAAATGTGCCGGAGGGGATGAAGGATAAACGCATCCTGACTATGGACTTGGCCGGAATGATTGCCGGATCCAAATACCGTGGAGAATTTGAGGAGAGGATGAAGCGTCTGCTGCAGGAGGTGAAGTCCGCCGGAAACGTCATCCTGTTTCTGGACGAGGTGCATACCATCATAGGCGCAGGGGGAGCGGAGGGGGCGATTAACGCGTCGAACATTATGAAACCCTCCCTTGCCAGAGGAGAAGTGCAGTTAATCGGCGCGACTACCATCACAGAATACCGAAAATATCTGGAAAAGGACGCGGCGCTTGAGCGCAGGTTTCAGCCGGTCACCGTGGAAGAACCCACAGAAGACCACTGCCTTGACATTCTAAAAGGGCTTAAGAAGAGATACGAAGACCATCACCGCGTAGAGATTGAGGAGCATGCACTAGAGGCCGCCGTAAAACTGGCGAGCCGTTACGTGAACGACCGTTTCCTGCCGGATAAGGCAATCGACGTGCTGGACGAGGCATGTTCCAAGGTAAGCCTGCGAGGGTTTAAGCTTCCGGACAATATCGCCGGGATGGAGGCAGAGGTGGAGGAACTGACCGCGGCGTTAGAGGAGGCAATCCGAAGCGGGGATATCCCCAAAGCATCCCAAATCCACAAAGAGCAGGAAGAGGCGGAGAAGAAGCTTTCCCAGGTGAAGAAGCGTTTCCGCAAAAAGAACCAGGAAAGGCAGCTTGTTGTGACCGAGGAAGATATTGCAGAAGTGGTGTCCCAATGGACGAAGATTCCGGTGCAGAGGCTTGCCGAGACGGAGAGCGTCAGACTTAACAGGTTAGAGAAGGTACTCCATCAGCGGGTGATCGGGCAGGATGAGGCTGTAACAGCAGTTGCGAAGGCAATCAAGCGGGGAAGAGTGGGGCTTAAAGACCCGAAACGCCCCATCGGTTCCTTCCTATTCCTCGGCCCCACCGGAGTCGGGAAGACAGAGCTTTCCAAGGCGCTGGCAGAAGCTCTCTTCGGAAATGAAGAGTCCATGATACGGGTAGACATGTCGGAATACATGGAGAAGCACAGCGTTGCCAAGATGATCGGAGCTCCTCCGGGATACATTGGACATGACGACGGAGGGCAGTTGAGCGAGCGGGTAAGGAGAAGACCTTACTCTGTGATTCTGTTCGACGAGATCGAGAAGGCGCACCCGGACGTATTTAACATCCTGTTACAGGTATTGGACGACGGGCATATCACAGATTCCCAAGGGCGGAAGGTAGATTTTCGTAATACGGTCATCATCATGACCAGTAACGCCGGCGCACAGACGATTATCGACCCCAAAAAACTGGGCTTTAATGTCAAAGAAGATGCGGCGGGAGACTATAAGCGGATGAAAGGAAATGTCATGAAGGAGATTAAGCTGATTTTCCGACCGGAATTTCTGAACCGGATTGACGAGATTCTGGTATTCCACCCGCTGAACACAGAACAGATGAAGAAGATTGTGGGGCTTTTGTGTAAAGAGTTTACCGCGCGGGCAAAAGAGCAGCTTGGAATCAGCCTTATTATCCGGGACGCTGTGAAGAAACATATTGTAGAGACCGGCACCGACCAAAAATACGGCGCCCGCCCGCTGCGCCGCGCGGTGCAGAATCAGTTGGAAGACGGGCTTGCAGAGGCTATCCTGAACGGAGAGGTTTTGAGGGATTCGGAAGTAGTGGTCGGACTGTCTAAAAAAGAAATAAAATTTATACCAAAGACTACAAATTCAGACGAAATTAAGATATAATAGGGGTACAAAAGAAGAACCTCAGGAGGAGAGATAAATATGGCAGCAGTGAAAGAATTGTTAAGGACTGAAGAAGACGGCACCCTAAGTTTTGGAGACTATACGCTGGCAAGCAAGACGAAGCTTGACGGATATGAGTTTCAGGGCGACATATACAAGGTAAAGACTTTTGCTGAGATTACCAAGTTAGAGAAGAACGGCATGTTCGTATATGAGTCTGTTCCGGGAACCGCCGTGGAGAATTTTTTGGCAGATGAGGATACGGTTTCTTTCAGAGTATCCGGTATGAAGGATGCACAGTTTACGCTGGAGCTTGGGGCAGACAGCGAATATGAAGTGTATATGGACGGGACAAACGTTGGGGTCATGAAGACGAATTTAAGCGGGAAGCTGAGTGTCAGTGCGGAACTTGAGCCGGAGCGCAGCGTTGAAGTGAAGGTAGTCAGGAAGTAATTCGGACGGAAACCATGACAGATAATCCGGTCAGGAGATTATCGGGCCGCGGGCAAGTTCATGCGTAAGGAGCGAGACACTAGAAAAACTACAAGAAAAGGGGGCTGCAAAAAGCGGCTCCTTTTTTAAGCGTATATAAGGAGAGCGATTATGGCGAAAGCAAAAAAAAGTGTGTATTTCTGCCAGAACTGCGGGCATGAGGAGTCAAAATGGCTGGGACAGTGCCCGGCATGCAGGGAGTGGAATACATTTGTGGAGGAAAAAGTAACGCCTGCCGCGGCGAAGGCAGTGAAGGAGCGCAAGGACGCGCAGGTGGTAACCTTGTCAAGTATCGAGACGGACGAAGACGACCGCATGAACACCGGAATTGAGGAGTTAGACCGGGTATTGGGCGGGGGAATCGTGAAAGGCTCTCTGGTATTGGTGGGAGGCGATCCGGGAATCGGCAAATCAACCCTGCTTTTGCAGGTCTGCCAGCGTCTTTCGGCGGCAGGGAGGAAACTGCTCTACATATCCGGAGAAGAATCCTTAAAGCAGATTAAACTCAGGGCAAACCGTATGGGAGAATTTACGGAGAACCTCTATCTTTTGTGTGAGACAAGCCTTGATATCATCAGGGGAATCATCGAACAGCAGAAGCCGGATATGGTGGTGATTGATTCCATCCAGACCATGTACAACGAGGAGGTAGGCTCCGCGCCGGGGAGTGTTTCCCAGGTGAGGGAATCCACCAATATTTTCATGCAGCTTGCAAAGGGGCTTAATATCTCTATCTTTATCGTCGGCCATGTGACGAAAGAAGGAACGGTGGCAGGCCCAAGGGTGCTTGAGCACATGGTGGATACGGTGCTGTATTTTGAGGGAGACCGCCATGCTTCTTACCGTATCCTGCGGGGGGTGAAGAACCGCTTCGGGTCTACCAATGAAATCGGAGTGTTTGAGATGCGCAAAGAAGGACTTACGGAAGTCAAGAATCCTTCGGAATTTATGCTGAGCGGCAAGCCGGAGCACGCGTCCGGCTCCGTAGTGGCCTGCGCCATGGAAGGAACCCGCCCTATGCTCATGGAGATACAGGCATTGGTGTGTAAGACCAATTTCGGAATGCCGAGAAGGACGGCGGCCGGACTTGATTACAACCGCGTAAATCTTCTTATGGCGGTATTGGAAAAACGGCTCGGACTGCCTCTGTCAGGCTACGACGCCTATGTCAATATTGCCGGAGGAATCCGGTTAAATGAGCCGGCGGCAGATTTAGGGATTGTGCTGGCGGTTGCCTCCAGCTATAAGAACCGCCCCATTGCGGAGGAAGTAATTGCGTTTGGAGAAGTGGGGCTAAGCGGCGAGGTGCGCGCCGTATCCATGCCGGAGCAGCGGGTTTCGGAGGCGAAGAAGCTGGGATTCACTACCTGCATCCTTCCAGAGGTGTCCGTGAAAACCGTGGGGAAAATCGAAGGAGTCAAAATTATCGGCGTAAAGAGCGTCGGGGAAGCAATCAGCGCCGGACTGTAGGGGGAAAGGAGACGAGTACAATGATACACATTGCAATCTGCGACGATGAACGTTCTCTCGTCGATTCTCTGACGGCGCTTATCCGGCAGTACGAAATGGAGAAAAGCGAGGAAATCAAGGTTACGGTTTACTATGACGGTCTGGAACTGATTGAAAAATATGACGCCACCATCGACCTTATTTTTCTGGATATCCAGATGAAACTGGTAGACGGACTCCGCGCGGCTAAGCGTCTGCGGGAAATGGACGAGAAGGTAGGCATTATTTTCCTGACCACGCTGACCCAGCATGGGTTAGAAGGGTACAAGTATCAGGCGTTGGACTATATCATCAAGCCTTTGAAATACGTGCGTCTGAGAGCGGAGCTTGACAGGTTCATTTCCCGACGCCAAAAGGAGGAAAGTCCCTTTGTCGTGGTCAGCAATGATTCCGGAAAATACAAAATCCTACTGAACAGCCTGCGGTTCGTGGAGACCTTTAACCGGAACCTTTTGTTCCATTCAAAGCAGGAGAATATTGTCTGCTACCGGAGTATGAAGGAGATTGCCAAGGAATTGGCCCCCCATGGATTTGTGCGGTGTCATAGTGGTTGTCTGGTGAATCTGGCTTACGTGAAAGGGGTCAGAAAATTAGAGCTTACGCTGATTACAGGAGAGACCCTTGCCATCAGCCAGCCGAAACGCAAGGAATTTATGGAGCAGCTTACGGAATTTTGGGGTGATATGCTATGATAAGATTTTTGGACTTGATTTCTTTCCTGATGCTGTGGGGAAACGCCCTTATACTCTTCCTGATGTTCCATACCTTTCTGCCGATACGGAAAAATGCTGCGGTGCAGGCGGCGGCGTTCCTTATATGCCCCTGGCTCTTTAACGTGGTGGTATATTCCAATGACATCGGAAGCACCTTGCTGCCGCTGCTCGGCTTCATTCCGTACATCGCGCTCTTTTACCGGGGAGGGTGGATGGAGAAGCTGACGGCTCTTATGGTGTTTTATCCGGTGGTGCTCGCTGTGAATTATTTGATGGAGGATACAGGGCGACGGCTGTTTTTCAGGCTTACGGATGCTCCTGAGGCCTATGAAGAGTGGTCGTATGAGACGCAGCTTTTGAGTACCTCAATTCATACCTGCGCCCTGCTTTTAAGGCTGCTTTTCTGGCTGGCGGCGTGGTTGATTCTGCGGAAATATCTGGTGCAGATTATGAAAGAACTTACGGTGAAAATGTGGATGCTTGTGGATATTCTTTTGCTTGCCCCCATGGTATCTATTTTCACGATTATCTATTTTATGCCGGAGGAGATAGCGATTGTATATCCTATCTGCGGTGCGGCGATTTTTTCTAGTTTTGGCGGGATTTATCTTGCGGCGTACATCAGCAATACTTTGAAGGCCGAATACGGCGCGCGGGAGCTTCATATGAAGCTTGAGTATCTCCATGACAAAGTAGGGGAAGAGGAACGGGTGAGGAGTATTTACCATGATATGAAGAATCACCTTCTGGTATTGCAGGCTCAGGACGGACATTCTCAGGAGATAGGGGAGTCCATTGAGAAACTGAAGGAAGAGATTGAGGATTACGAGGCTTATTACCACACGGGAAATGATTTTCTGGATATTATTATTCGGGATAAGCTTAGGAAAGCAAAGGAGAAACAGATTGATTTTCAGGCGGTTATCCGGTTTGAGGCGGGAAGCTTCATGGAACCGTTGGACATCAGCACCATTTTTGGAAATGCGCTGGACAACGCGATTGAAGCCAGCGAGAAGGTTTCCGAGAGTATGCGGCTCATCACGGCAAAAGCCTCCAGGATTCACGATATGCTGGTGGTTGCTGTGGAGAATAATATGATGCTTGACCTGCCGAAGGATGCAAAGACCAGTAAGGAGGATACATTTTTGCATGGGTTTGGGCTGTCAAATATCCGGAAAGCAGCGGAAAAATATGACGGCCAGTGTACGACAAAGGCGAAGGATGGGAAGTTTGTGTTAAAAGTCATGATTCCCATTCCGGAGTAAAAAAGCCGCAGAGGTTGCTGCAAAATAGAAAAAGGCTGAACACCTTGCACTTATGTGCTTGAGGTTCAGCCTTTATATGTTTGCTGCCAATAACATTAGATTTTACCTTGTGGATATTAGATTAAACAATTCATGTGGCGGAAGTTGGGGAAATGGCGTAGGATATTTGCAGAGCAAATATAAGAAAGAAATGAGGAAGCTGACATGAGTATTTTAAGTACAAAGAATCTGGTGAAGCAATACGGGAAAGAGCCCAATGTGGTGAACGCCTTGAATGGAGTAAATATTTCCATAGATCAGGGAGAATTTGTGGCAATCATCGGGACCTCCGGAAGCGGGAAGTCTACCCTGCTTAATATGCTTGGAGGTCTTGACCGTCCAACTTCCGGGAGCGTGCGTGTAGATAGATTTGAGCTGGGAAAGTTGAATGATGAGGATCTTACGGTTTTCCGCCGCCAGCGTATCGGGTTCATTTTTCAGAATTATAATCTGGTTCCCGTCTTGAATGTATATGAAAATATCACCATGCCAATCCGGCTTGACGGCAAAAAGCCAGACAGGAAATTCCTTCAAGAGGTCATCTCCCTTTTGGGACTGGAGAAAAAAATCTACAACATGCCAAATACCCTCTCCGGCGGGCAGCAGCAGCGGGTGGCAATCGCAAGGGCGCTGGCTGGCAAACCGGCAATCGTTCTTGCAGACGAGCCCACCGGGAATCTGGACAGCCGTACCAGCGACGAGGTGATTGAGCTTTTAAAGGTTACGAGCAAGAAGTATGACCAGACAATCGTTATGATCACTCATAATCCGGAGATTGCGGCGCAGGCTGACCGTTGTATCCGGATTGAGGACGGTAATGTATATGAATAAGGCGGTGAAGGATATGAAAGAGCAAGCTATGACAAGAATCCTGACTAAGCGTAGCTTCAGGAAGAATAAAGGGCGCAATCTGGTGGCAATACTTGCAGTTACCATGACGACCATGATGTTTACCACCTTGTTTACCCTTGCACAGAGTATGGGGAAAACATTGACGGAGATGTATCTGCATCAGTCCGGCACGTCTGCCCATGCGTCCTGTAAGGAGATGACAGACGAGCAGATTAGCCAGATCGCGGCGCATCCGGATGTGGAGAAAAGCGGGTGGAGTATCGTGGTCGGGCTGGCGGAAAACCCAGAGCTTGCCGGACGACAGGTGGAAATCCGCTACGGAACCGACCAATATGCAGAGGATGATTTTGCATATCCGGTCACAGGAAGGATGCCTAAGGATGGCACAGAGATTGCGCTGGACACATTGACTCTCGAACGATTGGGAATTGACAGAGAACTGGGAGAGGAAGTTTCTCTTCTATGGAGGAAGGATATCCATTCCGACGAAATGACAGAGAGTGTATTCACCCTGTGCGGGTTTTGGGAAGGAAATCTTTCCGTCTATGCGAGCATGGCCTGGGTAAGCGAAGAGTTTGCTATGGAAGCCTGCGGCGGCGAGAACGCAAAAAGTGGGCAGATCTGCGGAATGCGTATGATGGGAATTTCCTTTGATAACACAGAGCACATTGAGGAAAAGACAGAGAGGGTGCTTTCAGACTGCGGGCTTTTCGGACTTGATTTTTGCACAAATCTTGTATATTCTGATGAGTTACAAAAGAGTATTTTGATGGAAAATCTCCCTACGTACGGCGGAATGGCGCTGGTATTTATTGCCGGTTATCTGATTATTTTCAATGTATTTCAGATATCAGTCGCTTCGGATATCCAGTTTTACGGTAAATTAAAGACTCTTGGCATGACAAAAAAACAGATTCGAAGGATGATACTGGGACAAGGGTGTATGGTGTCTTTGGCCGGGCTTCCAGGGGGGCTTTTGCTTGGCTATTTTCTCGGAATCGTGTTGCTGCCGGTGCTGATATCCAAGCAGGGAACGGTCGCGGTAATTTCAGCTAATCCAGTCATATTCATGGGTTCGGCGGTGTTTACATTCGTAACAGTACTGGTTTCCTGTATGTTACCGGCACAGGCAGCAGGGAAGGTTTCCCCAATAGAGGCCCTCCGGTATACAGACGGGGATGGAGGCGCTAAGAAAAAGAGCAAAAAGCGTGAAAACGGATCGACTCTTTCTGGGATGGCGTGGGCGAATCTGTGGCGAAACCCAAAGAGAACATTTTTAGTAATTGGCTCTCTTACCCTTGGGATGGTTTTGATGAGTTTCTTTTATGCGAAGAATGTAAGTTTTGATATGGAGAAATATTTGATAGAATTTGCAGCGTCAGATTTCCAAATTGACGATGCAACAAATGAAAATGCCGCTGGGTACGACCCTGCAAGCTGCACGATAGGCGAGAGTCTGGTTGCGGATATTTTAGCGCAGGAGGGAATGGAGGGTACGGGGCGCCTCTATTGCCGAGAGGTGTCTATGCCCGTAAGTGAACAGGCATGTGAGAACTTTCAGACATTTTATACGGAGGAAGCCTTGGAGGATTTTGCATCTTATGACCCTACGTTCCCAAAATGGAAGGAGAAATACGACGAGATGCTTGCAAAAGAAGATACCGTCCATACGATTTATGGGGCTGACGGGCTGATTCTTGAGGCGGCGGCAGAGGAGAAGTATGTCATGGCAGGAGAATATGACGCGGAGAAATTCGCAGAAGGAGATTACGTACTTGCCATAGGTCCGTCTGCAGAAGGCGAGGAAGTCCTTCCAACCTATTCTGTGGGTGAAAAGCTTCGGATTGAAGGCAGGGAATTTACAGTCATGGCGGTACTATTACCAATGAGCCCGCTGACAGAGGGGATGAGAGCTGTTTTCGATATACCGTTGGTTATTCCCTCGGATATTTTTACACAGCTATGGCCAGACAGCAATCTGAGGAAATTTTATTTTAATATAGACGATAATCATATGGAGGAAGCGTCTGAGCTGCTGAAAGAGTATCAGCAGACGAAGGCGGTAGGGATGAATATAGTATCAAGGGAGGAAATCAAAGAACAGTACCAAGCGGAAACCCGTTCCTCTGCCGTGATAGGTTATGCTATTAGCTTTGTGGTCGCGCTGGTAGGGATATTGAACTTCATTAACAGTATGGTCACAGCGATTATTTCCAGAAAGAAAGAATTTGCCATGATTCAAAGTGTGGGAATGACCAAATGGCAGCTTCGAAGAATGTTGACTTTTGAAGGGCTATATTATGCAGGGATTACGCTGGCAGTTTCTTATGTTTTGGGCTCTGTTACAGTGGGGATTCTTTTAAGGATGATTGTGCCGGACAGTTATTCCACATTCCAGTTCACTTTGCTGCCCCTAATCGTATGCACTCCAATTCTGCTTGTGCTTGCAGTACTGATTCCATATATCTGTTTTCAAAAGCTTGAGAAGCGAAGTGTGGCAGAGCGGTTACGTATGGCGGATTAGGTAAAATACAAAAAAAATATGGTAAAATATGGTAAAATATGGAAAAAAGTATTGACAGAAATGGCAGAAAGAAGTATCAAAATAGAAGGAGATGATAGAAGGCGAAGAAATGAGTTCCGGAAGGGTAAGGTCGATATGGAGATTGTTCTTAGATTAAGGAGGCAAGGTATGAGTGGTATACACTGGGAGCGGCAGGTTAGCGCCTGCCTGCTTCTGGTGTTGTCCTGTATTTTGTATTGGTGTATTAGAGCGTATGGGTCAGATTACACAGAAAAGTGGAAGGATACTGAGGTATATGTTCAAAAGCTTAAGCAAGATGGCAGGATAGGTGATGACGTATATATAGAACATATTTGTGGAAATGTGAACAAAATGTCTATACTGTACGGGCGGGAGGCGGAAAATCTAGCTGCACACAGGCTGGCAGAGTACCGAGGGGTCTTGGCAATCGCAGGTCAAATAGAATGTCCGGTGGAATCAGAGGAGAGTTTTCGGACACCGAGCCAGGCAGAGAATATAGGGACAGTGCAGAGCTTGTGGGATGTAGGAATAACCATACAACAGGAAGGAGAGATCGATTTTCCTTTTCTTGAGAGTAAGGAGGAAACAAAGAACGATATTCCCTTCATAGAGGATAAGGAGGAAACAAAGAACGATATCCCCTTCATAGAGAATGAGGAAGAAACAAAGAACGATATCCCCTTCATAGAGAATGAGGAAGAAGCTGAGGACGATATGTCATTTGTTCAGGATGAAGATACATCCGTAGAAGAAAATGACGAAATTAGAGAAATTGCCGGTTTCATTGTCGATAACCAGGGATATATTGTAGGAATTACAGGGGCGCTTTCATTTTTAGATGGTATTTTAGCAATTGCATCAGATTCTGAATGTGTCGGAATCAGACGAGATGCGTTTGCGAATGTAGAAGCTGAGGTGATGGAAATCTATATTCCAGCAAATATATGCGATATTGAGTCGGGAGCTTTTGACGGCTTTTCAAATCTGATGTATATTGAAGTGGCAGAAGATAGCCTTTATTACTATAGTATGGATGGGATTCTGTATTCAAAAACTGGGGAAGAAATCGCATATCCGGCGGGAAGATAAAAAAGTTTAAAAAAGTTATTGACAAGATATGACAAATATGGTAATCTAACTGAGCTGTCAGATGAGCAGAGAGATATAAAAATCGACAGTAAAAAAAGTTTGAAAAAACTTGAAAAAAGTTGTTGACAAGCGACGAAAGATGTGATAATATAATACAGCTGTCGCAAGAGAGACGACAAACAGTAAAGAACCTTGATAATTAAACAATAGACAACAACCCTGAAAATTTCTTAAGAGAAATTTCAGAACGTGGTATGAAATGAAAAAAAGTTCAGCTTTGCTGAATGGATTTGGAAGTTTGATACCAACCTTATAAACAGTAATAACGGGAAAAGAAAAAGCGAGCATTTTTCTTGACCGAGATTAAACGAAAAGGATGCTTCGCAATACTAAGCTCGTGGGAAACCTCGCTAAGTATTGTGAAGCGTAATACGACTAAGATTCGTGAAAAACCGAACTTAAGTCTTTATTACGAGAGTTTGATCCTGGCTCAGGATGAACGCTGGCGGCGTGCCTAACACATGCAAGTCGAGCGAAGCGCTTAAGTCTGATTCTTCGGATGAAGGCTTTTGCGACTGAGCGGCGGACGGGTGAGTAACGCGTGGGCAACCTGCCTTACACAGGGGGATAACAGTTAGAAATGACTGCTAATACCGCATAAGACCACAAAGCTGCATGGCTAAGTGGTAAAAACTCCGGTGGTGTAAGATGGGCCCGCGTCTGATTAGGTAGTTGGTGAGGTAACGGCTCACCAAGCCGACGATCAGTAGCCGACCTGAGAGGGTGACCGGCCACATTGGGACTGAGACACGGCCCAGACTCCTACGGGAGGCAGCAGTGGGGAATATTGCACAATGGGGGAAACCCTGATGCAGCGACGCCGCGTGAGCGATGAAGTATTTCGGTATGTAAAGCTCTATCAGCAGGGAAGAAAATGACGGTACCTGACTAAGAAGCCCCGGCTAACTACGTGCCAGCAGCCGCGGTAATACGTAGGGGGCAAGCGTTATCCGGATTTACTGGGTGTAAAGGGAGCGTAGACGGCCATTCAAGCCAGATGTGAAAGCCCGGGGCTCAACCCCGGGACTGCATTTGGAACTGTGTGGCTAGAGTGTCGGAGAGGCAGGCGGAATTCCTAGTGTAGCGGTGAAATGCGTAGATATTAGGAGGAACACCAGTGGCGAAGGCGGCCTGCTGGACGATGACTGACGTTGAGGCTCGAAAGCGTGGGGAGCAAACAGGATTAGATACCCTGGTAGTCCACGCCGTAAACGATGACTACTAGGTGTCGGGTGGCAAAGCCATTCGGTGCCGCAGCAAACGCAATAAGTAGTCCACCTGGGGAGTACGTTCGCAAGAATGAAACTCAAAGGAATTGACGGGGACCCGCACAAGCGGTGGAGCATGTGGTTTAATTCGAAGCAACGCGAAGAACCTTACCTGATCTTGACATCCCCCTGACAGCTCTGTAATGGGAGCCTTCCTTCGGGACAGGGGAGACAGGTGGTGCATGGTTGTCGTCAGCTCGTGTCGTGAGATGTTGGGTTAAGTCCCGCAACGAGCGCAACCCTTATCTTTAGTAGCCAGCATTATGGATGGGCACTCTAGAGAGACTGCCAGGGATAACCTGGAGGAAGGTGGGGATGACGTCAAATCATCATGCCCCTTATGACCAGGGCTACACACGTGCTACAATGGCGTAAACAAAGGGAAGCGACCACGTGAGTGTAAGCGAATCCCAAAAATAATGTCTCAGTTCGGATTGTAGTCTGCAACTCGACTACATGAAGCTGGAATCGCTAGTAATCGCGAATCAGAATGTCGCGGTGAATACGTTCCCGGGTCTTGTACACACCGCCCGTCACACCATGGGAGTCAGTAACGCCCGAAGCCGGTGACCCAACCGAAAGGAGGGAGCCGTCGAAGGTGGGACCGATAACTGGGGTGAAGTCGTAACAAGGTAGCCGTATCGGAAGGTGCGGCTGGATCACCTCCTTTCTAAGGAAGAGAAACTTTTCCGTCTGGAGCAGATTGGCTAAAACGGAAGAGAAGTAAGGGATTGTTGTCTATTGTTTAGTTGTCAAGGCCGTCAAAAGCCTGGATGGCAATGTCTGGTGGCGATACGCTTGAGGGACACACCCGTACCCATCCCGAACACGATGGTTAAGCCTTAAGCGGCCGATGGTACTGCATTGGAGACGATGTGGGAGAGCAGGTGGCCGCCAGACTTAAAAA
>BLMJ01000156.1 GCA_011960625.1 Lachnospiraceae bacterium
GGAAAAGATACCAGGGGTAATGCTTCAGACTATTTTTGAAAAATTTTATCGTGTTGACGGTTCCCGTTCTTCCGGGACCGGAGGCGCAGGTTTGGGGCTTGCCATTGCGAAGGAGATTGTAGAACTGCATGACGGCAGGATCAGGGCCAAGAGTGACGACCTTCGGACACAGTTTATTGTAGAACTGCCGTCAAAGGCAGAGGAGGAAGAAGGAACAGCAGATGAAGTTCATACATATCGCAGACGTGCATTTGGGAGCAAATCCGTCTTCAGGAAGCGCATACAGCGCAAACCGGGGAAAGGAGATTTGGAACAGCCTGACAAGGGTGGTGAAGGCCTGTAAGGAGGAGAAGGCAGATCTCTTACTGATTGCAGGCGACCTGTTTCACAGGCAGCCCCTTCTTCGGGAATTGAAAGAAGTCAATGACCTGTTCTCAATTCTTAAAGAAACCCAGGTGGTCCTGATTGCGGGAAACCATGATTATCTGAAGCGGGATTCCTATTATCGGAATTTTGAGTGGGCAAAGAATGTACATATGATTCTAAGCAGCCAGATTTCCGTTGTGGAGCTGCCAGAGCTGTCAGCGGCGGTATATGGGTTGAGTTATTACAGCAGGGAGATAACAGAACGGCTGTATGATCAGGCATTTCCAGAGAAACGGCAGAAATATGAGATTTTGATTGCTCATGGAGGGGATGAGAGGCATATTCCTATTCACAGGGAAAAGCTGCGCTCCCTGGGCTATGATTATATTGCGTTGGGACATATCCATAGACCGCAGGATATGGATGCAGGGATAGGCGGAGCAGGTTGGTTTCCTGAGAGCAGAATGGCGTATTCGGGCGCCTTAGAGCCGATTGATAAGAATGACACTGGCGCCCATGGCTATATTTTGGGAGAGCTTACGCAGGAAAAATGTCGGATTCGTTTTGTCTCTTGTGCTTTGAGGGAATACGTCCATCTGGAAGTGACGGCTGAGAAGAATATGACGAACCGTGGGTTGAAAAACCGTATTCGAGAGCAGATTAAAGCGTTGGGGGCACAGAATATTTATAAAGTGATTGTGAAGGGGTTCCATGACCCGGATATACTTTTTGATCTGACAGATATGGATACTTACGGTAATATCATAGACCTTGTGGATAAGTCGGAGCCAGCCTATGATTTTAAGAAACTTTGGGCACAGAACCGTGGTGATCTTCTTGGAAAATATATTGAAAGCCTAATGGATTATGGCGAGGACAGCGTGGAGTACCTGGCATTATGTGAGGGGGTACAGGCATTAATGGAGACAAGAAGAGGCTGATTATGAAAATTCAGGAATTAAGATTGAAGCATTTTGGCAAGTTTACGAATAAAGACATTCAGATTAGGGAAGGGCTTAATATCCTGTATGGGGAGAATGAGTCTGGTAAATCAACGCTTCATTCCTTTATTAAGGGAATGTTTTTCGGAATGGAGAGAGGACGCGGACGGGCTTCCGCGCATGATGCATTTAGCACTTATGAGCCATGGGAGAACCCCAATTACTATTCTGGATCGTTAAGATTCGAGAGCGGAGGAAAGACGTTCCGGATAGACCGGAATTTTGACCGATATACAAAGAAGGCAGCGTTGACCTGTGAGGATGATGGAGAAGAACTCTCTGTGGCGGACGGTGATCTTGAGATGCTTCTAGGGGGCTTAAATTCTGGCATATATGAGAATACAATATCAATCGGTCAGCTAAAGGTAGAGACAGGACAGCCTCTTGCGGCCGAATTTAAAAATTTTGCAACGAATTACTATAACTTGACGAACGGAGTCCATTCGTCGCAGCCTTTAGAGTGTGCGGCGGGAAACGCTGAAATGGATCTTGGCAGGGCGTTGGAGCATTTGAAGGAGAAGAAAAAGGCTTTAGAGAAGGAAATCAAGGAAGCATTGCTTACGAAACAGGCAGAGCGAGAGAGAATGGAACAGGAAGCCTCCTATGTATGGAGAGACGTGCACCGTCTCGAGGAGGAGTATGGAAGGATTACCAAAGAGTTAGAGTATCGAAAGGAGAAGGCCGCTAAGGATGGGGAGAATGTAGAAAGCAGACGGATTATTGACGAGCTAAGACCGGCAAAATGGCGTGTACACCCAGTAGAGCTGCTTCTTTTTGGCGTTATTATCATCTTGGCCTTTATTTTGATTTCAAGGCCCTGGAATTTTTTGGTATCTATTATTATCTTTCTGGCATGCGGCCTATATGTATGGAATCGCATGAAGGTAGGCAAACAGGAGGTGAAGACGCCGCCAGAGATAATTCTGGAAGAAATCACCCCTGAGGAGGAGAAGATTCCACTGGAAAAACTTGTATGGGAGCAGACACACGTCAGAGAAGCTCTTCGGGAAAAACAAATCCAATATGGAAACATCAAGGAACAGCTCTCAGAGCTGGACGAAGTTAGCGAAGATTTTCGAGAATACGACAGACGAAGAGCCGCACTTCAGCTTGCAATGGAGCGTCTGAATGAGCTGTCTGGAGAGATGCAGAGACAATTAGAGGAACGTCTGAAAGGCGAAGCCTCCAAAATTCTCTCATACATCACACAAGAAAAATACACACAGCTCATAATCGAAGACAACATGCACTTGAGCGTATTAAAAGAGGGAAGGCGTATCCCTCTTACGCAGCTAAGCCGCGGAACCGTAGAACAAGTTTATTTCGCTGTGCGCATGGCGGCCAACACGGTGCTTCACGAAGAAGAGTACCCAATCATCCTTGACGATACCTTTGCCTATTACGATGACATACGGCTTAAAAGAGTACTCGAATGGCTTTTAGAGAACAAAAAGCAAGTCCTGATTTTCACTTGCCAAAACAGAGAAATACAATTACTAGACGAAGCAGGACTGGCATATCACCTGGAAGAGATAGTATAAATCATAGTTAGTAGACAACGGGCCAAAGTAAGAAGGAATCCCTCTTACTTTGGCCCGTGTACGTTAGACGTCTTCATGGTTTTTGTATTTATTGACTACATGGTGAATACGATCCACAGGATTCAGAATACTGCTAATGGAGCCGTCATGGTTGAGCGTGTCAATCATCAATGCAATATATTTACTCATATCACAGTTAATATAATAGGGTCTTTCCAGAAGCTCCGGCGTCTGATAGATCAGATTCGTGGTCAGAATAGCGTCTATGCTTCCCTCTTCATAAGCCTTGTCAAACTTATCCAGACCATTCGTGAACAACCCAAAGGTTGCAGCGGCGAAGATGCGCCTTGCCTTGCGTTGTTTGAGCTGGCGGGCAACATCTAACATACTGTCACCGGAGGAAATCATGTCGTCAAGTATGATTACATCCTTTCCTTCCACCGAAGAACCCAAAAATTCATGAGCGACGATGGGATTGCGCCCGTCCACGATTTTTGTATAGTCACGCCGTTTGTAGAACATACCCATATCAAGGTTTAATACATTTGCTAAATACACAGCCCGTTCCGTAGCTCCTTCGTCAGGGCTGATTGCCATCATATGGTCGCTGTCAATCTGCAGATCGTCAAAACGGCGCAGAAGACCCTTCACAAATTGATAAGTCGGTCTTACTGTCTCGAATCCATTCAGCGGAATTGCATTCTGGACGCGGGGATCATGGGCGTCAAAAGTAATGATATTGTCTGCTCCCATACGTACCAACTCCTGAAGGGCAAGGGCGCAGTCTAAGGATTCGCGGCTGCTTCGCTTATGCTGGCGGCTTTCGTATAAGAACGGCATAATTACATTAATACGCCTCGCCTTGCCTCCAATCGCTGCAATCACACGCTTTAGATTCTGGTAGTGGTCGTCAGGGGACATATGGTTGATATGCCCTGTCAGAGAATAGGTCAGGCTGTAGTTGCAGACATCCAGCATAAGATAGATATCTTTTCCGCGAACGGATTCGTTGATAATGCCCTTGGCTTCCCCAGAGCCAAAACGGGGCACTTTTGCGTCGATCAGATAGGTATCCCTCTCATATCCGTTATAAACGACATCATCCTTGTAGATATGGCCTTCTTCCTGCCGCCATTTTACAATATAGTCGTTCACCCGGCTTCCCATCTCTTTGCAGCCGTCAAGAGCAATAATTCCAAGCGCTCCAATGGGTATGTTCTCCAGAATACGGTCATTACGGCGTAGCATCATTCGTACCTCCCAGATTAAGTAGTTTTTTCTGAATACGGATATCGTCACCGGTCAGCCTAAGAATGGTGTAGTGACTGCTGATTCGTGAGAAGGTCCGTTCAGAGTAGATGGATTTTATATCCTCCAATGCAAGATTGGTTGATATTATGGTTGCCCTCTGCCTCAAGATTCGCTCGTTCAGACAGATAAAAAGCTGCGATACGGTAAAGGAATTTGCTAACTCTGTTCCGAGATCATCAATAATCAGAAGATCGCAGCCATAGATATGTTCCTGTATATCAGAATCCTGTTCCCCGTGTCTGCCAAACGTATTCTCAGCAAATACGTCAAACAACTGTGCCGCTGTAAAATACAACACAGAACAGGAGGTGTCAATCAATTCTTTGGCAATGCAGTGTGAGAGAAAGGTCTTTCCCACTCCCGTATCCCCATATAGAAGAATGTTCTGAAATTCCTGGGAAAACGTGTCTACAAAGGTATGGCAGACCTTCAAGGCGGTTCGGATGGATTCCAGTGCAGATCTTCCGGTCAGCGGATCTATATGGCTGCGGGAATAATAGTCTAGAGAAAAAGGTAGAAAAATTCTCCTTTTCC
>BLMJ01000157.1 GCA_011960625.1 Lachnospiraceae bacterium
TTGTGTGTATTTGAAACTTAAGTCTGAAAAACAGTAGGTTTTTCAGCGGCCTCCTGGAAAGAAAGGGGGTGAGAGAAAATGAGATATTCTGAACAGTTCATGGAGCATATCGAATATGCGTTTCATGCGTTCTGTAAGATTGTCCTGCGCCATGAAGCCATGAACGCATGGCGGGATTTGAAGCGGAAAGAAGAACGGGAAATATCCCTCGACTATCTGATGTCAGAACGATATTTTGAACCGTCTGCTATGGACAGTTATTTTGAAAAGCAGGACAAGCCGACTGTATTTCTTGTGTTGGGAAAGGAAGTTATCGTTGATGATGAACGGTTAGCAACAGCATTATCAAGATTACCGGAATTAAGACGGGAAGTTCTGTTGCTTTATTACTTCGTTGGCTATCGTGATGAAGCAATCGGCAGACTGTACGGACGTTGCAGGAGTACGATAAACCGCAGGAGAAATGTTGCACTGAAACAGTTACGGAAAGAATGGGAGAGATTGAAACATGAGGAATAAAAAGCTGATACCTTTTGAGGTAATTCAAAAAGCTGTTGCCGGAGAGCCGGAAGCGGTAGACGCAGTATTGCGGTATTACACCGCACACATCAAATATCTGTCTATGTATAAGGGGCATATCAATGACGATACACAGGACAGGCTAAAGGCTAAACTGGTTGAAGCCATATTGAAATTCCGCTTCGACCGATAAGGAGTAGCAAAGACGGGAAAAGCTGTCAAGGGTAAACTTCGCGCTACGCGCCCTTGACAGCTTTTCCCGCCTTTGCTTGTGGGTAGTCAAGAGGGCGAAATCAGCAGACTGCTTTCGCCCTCAATCCAGTATGGAATGTTTGTTACACGATAGAGGGCGTTTCTCGCTTGATTTAAGCGCATTACAGCGGCGATAAGGACAAGGGTAAGGGTTTTATACTCCTACCCTCAAAAACGGTGTTCTATTGCGTAACATGGTAAACAATATTTCTTTGTACTGCCGTTTCCATTCCATTCTTTTCCATTCCTGCGGCTCTGCCGCTATATCGTGCTTCAAAGGAGAGGGGTTAGGGGAAAGGATAGGAAAGGAATAGATATTTGATTAAATCCGTATTTTGTTTTTCTTTAGTTAGTTATATCTTTATTTAGTTGCGTTGGATTTTCCGATGTCGGATAACCCGGTGTCGGAAAATCCAATATCGGATAATCCAACACCGGGAGTTGTTACAGTGTTCAAAATCAGTCTCATCCAATCGCTTTATAAAACTACTGCTTCTTTGGGTGGGTATGTTACGCAGTAGAGGTTAAAAAGTCCTTGATTTATGCGACTTTCAGAGCATGGAAAACATTTAGGCGATATTTTATATTCCAACCCTCAAAAACAGCGTTCTATTGCGTAACAGAAAAGCAGAGAACCGACCACTAATGAAAGTGATGTGTTCTCTGCTCTTGCTTGCACCCTGTTTGTCAGCGTTAATAATAAGTTGTTGTAAATACTTCCTTATCAACGTAAAACTAAATGATTACTGGTGTTATCAAAAACAAGGTAGATAAAATTTGGACAGATATTTGGGCGGGTGGTATTACAAATCCTTTAACGGTGATTGAACAGCTCACTTATTTGATGTTTATTCGCTCTTTGGACGAAAAAGAGTTGGAAACGGAAGAATTTGAAAACATAACAGGAAAAAAGATGAGTAAGATTTTTCCACCATCTGTAATTGGGCAGTCTATGCGTTGGAGCAAGTTCAAACATAATGATCCTCGCGAAATTTACAATGTGATTTCACAGCGTGTATTTCCCGCCATTAAAAACTTGAAAAAAGGACATTTGCCGGATTTTACAGAGCAGGGCGAGTTGATTTCAAATGTGGATGAAAATGATACTGTAGAACTTGAAAATACGGCATTTGCCCGGTATATGGGCGATGCGATGTTTCTGATTCCAACGCCGCAGATATTGCAAAAGATTATTACCGGGCTGGACGACCTTTATGAGCATGATATTGCCGATTTGGATATGCAGGGTGATTTGTATGAGTATATGTTGGGCAAGCTGGCAACAGCAGGACAAAACGGACAGTTCCGAACTCCAAAGCATATCCGGGAAATGATGGTGGAATTGTTAGAGCCTACGCCTGATGACATCATCTGTGACCCGGCCTGTGGTACAGCGGGTTTCCTTGTTTCTGCCTCTGAATATGTTCGGAAAAACTATGAAGATAGTATGACTTCTGAACAGTGGGAGCATTTTTCTGGAAACGCATTTACTGGTTTTGATACTGACCGCACGATGCTGCGTATTTCAGCTATGAATTTAATGCTCCATTCCATTAGTCATCCAGAGATTGATTATAAAGATAGTGTTTCTAAGCAGAATCAGATTTGTAATCAATTTACTATGTGCTTGGCAAATCCGCCCTTTAAGGGAACAGTAGATGCAGAGAGCATCAACGATGATTTGAAAACAGTCACAAATACAAAAAAGACAGAGTTATTGTTTCTTGCCCTGTTTCTGCGGATGCTGAAAAAGGGTGGACAGTGCGCCTGCATTGTGCCGGATGGAGTGCTGTTCGGTTCGTCGAAAGCGCATAAGTCTAT
>BLMJ01000158.1 GCA_011960625.1 Lachnospiraceae bacterium
GAAGAACGGATATATATGATATATCGGGAAAAAAATATGGATTTTTAGATAAAGAAAGTTCTTATAAAATAGCATATGCATTATCAAGAGCGGTTCAGTCTATGAATAAATCAAAGGAAGATATCGAGGAATATTTGGCGGGTTTATACATTCAAATGCAGGGAACGATGTTGGATTTACTTAGTAAGTTGTCTTTAGAGCCATGGGTTATTTATGGAAGGCAAATCGTGGGCAAACCCTTCATAGAAGACGGGATGCGATATATGGCTTGTAAGCCCAATATAGCAGAAAGTAGTTTTATGAATATAGAGAATTATCTGTGTGAAGGTAGTACAATAGAAGCTGAGTGGAGAAACTTGTTGTGGGCAGAATATGAAAATAAAAATGCACGCTACTGGATTTACTATGAGAGAAAATTAAGAGAAAAACAAGAAAGAAATATAACATTTAGTATGAATGACGAAGAAACTGTTTTTGCAGGATTAATAAAAGCAATTATGATTCGGATGCAAAAATTTAATATTATGGACAGCTTTGAAGTAAAATCATTGAAATCGGTTGACTATAATGGGATATTGACAGGAGAAGACGGAAAAGTAGAGAAGATAGTATCGGTTTTGGAACAAATTGACGAAAAACAGTTGTGGAATAAAACTTATGCGAAAGAGAGAATCAAACCATATATCGAAAGAAAAAAAATTGATATTATACATAAACTGTGCTGGGGCAGGGTGATTTTTGACGCTACTGAGTTTGTAGAAGAAGGAGCATATTTTAAATTAAAAGGGTGTAAGAAGGGTTCAAGTGGTACGGCGCTCATTTATCGTATAGAATCCAAGGTGCGGCAAGTAATGGCTTTGTCGGCAAAAGACGATAAATCGGAACCAAGGCCATTCTTTGACGGGCGAATTTATTTGAGATTTGAGCAGGTGTTGATTATAGAATGTTTATTAGAAGAATTTTTATTGATTCACAGTAGAGTTGTATACGGAAAAAAAGAAGCAAGACAGCTTTTGATGGAAGTGAAAGAGCTTCCATTAGTGCTTCATACATCTGAGTGGAATAAGATTGATAAGGAATTGGAGGTCAGAGAAAAAGAGTTTTTCGATGCAAATCCAGATTTATTAAGAGATAAAAATGTGCAAACGTTGGAAAAGGACGAAATAGAAAAGATAGAGAGAATAAGGCAAATGTATTATGGTCCAAAAAAAGCAGAGATGCAGATATGGATAAAAGAGTTTCTAGGTAAAACCGGAGAAGATAATGTGATGTATTTTAGCTATTTGGTACAAAATAAGCAGATACAAAAGAGGAAAAAAGAACTAAGAGATAAGCTGGAAGAAACTCAAAAAGAAGTAAAAGATTGGGAGTCTTTTGAACCTGAAATCCCAGAAAAAGAGAGTATTTTCTTTTTACACAGCTATTTAAGATATCAGCAGGCGAATAATAGTGAGGCAAAGAAAGCCGGTGCCCGTGCAGAGGATATTGTCAAACTTGCATACTATATGTTAGACAGCGAAATCAAAGCTGACACAAAGGTACAAAATGAGATATATAAGATTATCAGCCAGGAAATTGATATCACAGAGGAAGAATTTGAAACATTGTTTTAAATTAAGAAAAATAGAGTAACTGTAATGTGTGGAGGAATTGCTATGAATGACACAATTAACAGGTATTTGGCGATTTTATGTTATCCTTTTGCGTCGCTGGATTTCTTCCTGGAGGATTATTTTGAGAAAATCATCCGCGGTGAAGATGCGGAAAAAGATCTACAGGAGGCAATGGTAAGGCATATTCAGGAAAACTGTAATGTGTATTCCTACGATGAAATCTATATGTATCTGGAAAAATGCTATTTATATGATTTAAGGACAAAACGGTACAAAAATGCAATTTTCATGTATCTGGATTGTCTGTATAAGATTACGCGTTCCATGATATCACAGCGGGATGGAAAGATTGTATTCAAGTATTGGGAAAACAGGCAGGACGGAAGTTTTCTTGGAGGCTTTGGTGATTCTAATAAAATTTTTTTATTCCACAGTATGAATATGCACATCCCTTTAGATTTTATCGTGATATTATATTTAACGCAGAATCCGCAAAATGACATCAATAGCCTGCAAAATTATTATAACCAGATAGAGATAGCAGACCAGCAGTTAGATGCAGTACTTAAATCTGGAGTTGCAGAAAACCATCTTCACAAGGGAGTATCAATCTCTTTTTATGAGATATGGGAAGTTTTCATGCGCCCAATGGATAGCAATTCAATAAAAGCAATCAAGAATAATGAGATTAAATTTGGGAACAGGAACCAGACGTCAGGAGAGATCCTTTTTTTCGTTTTAATGTCGGGGATTGTACGTATTTGGCTTGCATTGGAACTGAATAAAAGGTGGACGGGGGAGAGTGGGATAAATGAGAATGAACGCAGCGCCTCGGCG
>BLMJ01000159.1 GCA_011960625.1 Lachnospiraceae bacterium
CATTGGGCTGCCGTTTATCCGTGAGAAAATGTATGGAGGCAGACAGTATTCTGCCACGGAGTATACCATGAGTGAGATTATAGCGTCCATCTATGAGAAGATTGAGAAGACGGGGATTGAGGAGGGGATCCTTTTTATCGATGAAATCAATTGTGTCTCCGAGACGCTGGCGCCTACGATGCTGCAATTTCTTCAATGTAAGACGTTTGGCAACCAGGAGGTTCCAAAGGGGTGGATCATTGTGGCGGCAGGGAATCCGCCGGAGTATAATAAGTCTGTTCGGGATTTTGATATTGTGACCCTGGACCGGATTCGAAGACTTGACGTGGAAGAGAATTATGAGGTGTGGAAGGAATATGCCTATCAGGCAGAGATACATCCGGCAATCATGGCGTATCTTGAGCTTCGGAGGGATTATTTCTATCGAATTGAGACGACGGTGGACGGAAAGGTATTTGCCACTGCCCGGGGGTGGGAGGATCTGTCGGAATTTTTGAAAGCCTGTGAAGTTCTCAAAAAGCGGGTGGACAGGGAGGTTGTACATCAGTACATTCAGCACTGGAAGATTGCGAAGGATTTTGCCAATTATCTGGAATTATATGAGAAATATAAACAGGACTACGGGCTTTTGGGGATTGTGGAAGGTCAGTATGGAAAGGAAACGGTGGATAAGCTTCGCTATGCTTCTTTTGACGAACGATTAAGTGTTGTGAGTATGCTCATTGGGAAGCTTAGCGGGAGGTTTCGGGACAGGTATATAGAGGATAGAGCCGTGACCTTGCTCTATGAGTATCTGCTTCGGTACAAGGAGTGTATGGAGTTGGAGACTGTGCTTCAGGAAGGTTTAGAGAAATATGAGAAATTAAGAAAGGCCGAGCAGCTAACCAGGGTGGAGGATGGAATTTGGAGGAAAGCTTTAGGCACTCTTGAGCAGTATGAGCAGCTTCAAAAGAAGGAGCAGTTGTCAGGCGAAAAGGCATTTGCCCGTATAAAAGAATTGTTTGGAAAGGAAACGCAGCTTCGGGAGCAGCAGATAGAAGAGACCTTGGGAGCATTAGAGAATGTCTTTGATTTCATGGAAGAGGCGTTTGGAGACAGCCAGGAGATGGTGGCCTTTGTGACGGAGCTGAATACGAATTATTACAGCGTGCAGTTTTTGAAGGACAATGACTGTGAGCGGTATTACCGGTATAATAAGAAGCTGCTGTTCGGGGCAGAATACTGTCTGCCTCCATACATTTTCTCACGGATAAACGGCAGCCCAATG
>BLMJ01000160.1 GCA_011960625.1 Lachnospiraceae bacterium
GAAAAGTCTACATTCCCTGCAATCTCCAGTACGGACTTAACTACGAAACTGCGCCCGCTAAATTCCACACGTCCTGCCTTGACTGCTAAAAGCTGCAATCCGTCTTCACTTGCCTCGGTATTACGTCCCTTCGGAAGAGTCGGCATCTTTCCTTCTTTACATATAATCTCTTCGTCTAATACCGTTCTTCCCGGGGTTCCAGGCACAGGCGGGATAATCTGACAGATTGGCTGTCCCTTCTCCACATTCTGAACAATATTCAAGTGGAAATAATCCACTCTTCCATGCTCATCCTCCTCAAACCGCTTCTTTACGGCACGCTTAAAGAAGTCTTCGACATAGCCGTCCTTCCCATGAATTACCGCCTTGCCCCGTGCAATCAAAAACAGATGGAAATACCGATTCTCCGAATCAGGCAGGCCATCTAACAACTCCCTGTTCAAACCATAAGAGACACCGCTCTCTTTGAGGATCGCATCCAGCATCTTTGGATCTAATTCCCTTCCCTCTCCTACCGGCGGGAACACGACAAGCCATGCGGCCAGCCGATCAGCCGTAACATACACAAGGGGCTGTGCATCCATCTGAAACGGCGGTTCCTCCTCCTTTACCTCTTCTTCTTTTCCTTCGGAAACCTCTTCTTCAGAAGCTTCTTCTTCAGAAACAGGCTCCGGATCTGGTTCCGGCTCCTTAGGAATCTGAGACAGACGGTTGGCTGCTACAGTCGTAATCGCTCTGCGAAGCCTTGTCAACTCTTTCTCAAGTCCCTCATCCACCGGACCATCCTCATCTCCATAATCCAAACGCAAGTGAGGGAGTGGCGCATACCCCACCTGCTCTCTCCATTTCTCATATAGAAGAATGAAGGGATGCTCATGGGATAATACTAATTGATTTATATCAGGTTCAAGCTGGGGCTCTGGCAAGGGTGTCGTCGTCTGCTCATCCATCTGTTCCGGCATAAGGTCCGGCAAAGATTGTTCCTGCGCTTGTTCCCCAGTGCGCTCTGTCTGCTTAAATCCAAACAATCGTCCCCAAAAACCACTCTTAAACTCCATACTTCTCCACCTCCCTTATCAATATCCATCAGACAAAACCGCCAGCTCCCCATAAGCTTCAAGCGAAAAATGCCTTGATAAATATAGGTGTTATAACTCTTGACATACTGTTACGATTTCTATTATACTCTCATTTATACTAGATTGACAAGAGGAAAATGCAACAATTGTCTAAAAAAAGCAACTAATTATTTCAGTTCAATCTCTTCTAATTCTTTTGGCGGCAGCTTCCTTGAAGAACCGGCAACCAATTCCTGAACCTTTTTCTTTGCCTTATCCACCTGAAGATTGGTACCTGCTCCGGCAACACAACCTCCCGGACAGCCCATTCCTTCGATTAGACAACCGTTCATGCGCCCTACCTTGGCAAGAGAAAGAATCTTCTTACATTCCGCAAGTCCCTCTGCATGGGCAATCTTGACATCAATCCCCGGATAGTATTCCTTGACACAATTCTCGATTGCGTTCGCCACACCGCCTGCATAAGCGTATCCCCGGCCTGCCCCTGTCGCATTGTGGAAAGATGATTCTGCCTCATATTTACTCAGGTCAATATCCTTCGCATCGAACATTGCCTGTAACTCTTCAAAGGTGATAACAAAATCCACATCACTTCTGACTGTCCTTCGCATAGCTTCCAGCTTCTTAGCCGCACAGGGTCCTATGAATACCACCTTCGCATTGGGATGCTCTTTCTTAATTGTACGTGCTGTCGCAACCATTGGAGTCAATTCCTGAGATACCTGGTCCACCAAATCTGGGAAATACTTCTTAGCAAGCATGGCCCAGGAAGGACAGCAGGAGGTTAAAAGGAATGGAAGCTCTCCAGTCGTCACCTTATTCACATAGTGATGCGCCTCTGCGATAGCTCCAATATCCGCGCCCAACGCCACCTCATAAAACTCACTGAAGCCTAACTCCTGAAGTGCGGCTTTTAGATTTCTCGGCGTAATATTGTCGCCAAACTGTCCGACAAATGCTGGTGCAATCTCAGCAATAATCTGATCCCCCTCTGACAGCGCTCTTGCAAGCTGAAAAATCTGCGACTTATCAGAAATAGCGCCGAAAGGACAGCTTACCATACACATACCACAGGAAACACATTTCTCATTATTGATTACGGCTCTCCCATGTCGGTCCGTCTCGATAGCCCCCACTCCACAGGCCTTCGCACAGGGACGCTCTTTCTTTGAGATGGCGTCGTAGGGACAGGCAGCTTTACATTTTCCACACTTAATACATTTTGACTGATCTATATAAGAATGTCCGTTCACCATGGAAATTGCATCCTTCGGACAGACCTCCATACAAGGATGGGCCAGACACCCCTTGCAGACGTT
>BLMJ01000161.1 GCA_011960625.1 Lachnospiraceae bacterium
AATGTGACTGTACAAAATGGTCAAGCTATTATTGCAAATGATAATTCGACCGTTACGGCAACTACGCATATTGGTGTAAATGCAAATGAACTGGAACGGTTGATTGCTGCAGTACGAACAAAAATGGATACACTTACACATACAGATAAAGAAACTGTATCTGAGAGCTTGGAAGTTATAGAAGCAGAAATTGTATCTGAAAAGCCAAAAAAATCCATGATAAAAACAGCAATAACTTCATTGCAGGCAATAAAGGGAGTTGCAGAATTTGGAGCAGCTGTTTCAGCATTGATTCAATTTATTGGACATATGCTATCGTGACAGTACATAAAGCTGTAAAAGAAAGTCCAGCTAATAAATGTCAATAGGAGAATGAAAAAACTTTGATCTTATTTTGGGACTAAAAAAGGGCGCACTTATCCCTTGGTGAAAATATCGTTTTAAAAAAGATATTCATTCAGTAAATTCAGTATTTTATGCAGCTATGTTGCATTTAGCAGCATTGTATTGTTTGATGTGTTCCTGTGGGGTGATGATTTCAAATGGTTTATTATCTCTAAGTATGGCAAATATCATGTTGCATACTTTATGTGACACAGCTCCCATAGCAACAAGTTTTGGTTTAGATTCACACTTTTTAAGATAGTAATCTCTTAACACTGGATTTTTGGGTTCACCATTTCGTGAAGTACTGATACTTTGGAGTGTTAATGTATGGATAACTCTTCTGGCGATAGCGGAACCTCTTTTAGACATTTGCACTTTGGTTCCTTCAAATTTTCCAGACTGTTTAACAGCAGGATCAAGACCAAAGTAAGCAAAGAGTTGTTTCGGTTTGCTAAATGCCGAGAAATCGCCAATTTCACCCATAAGGGATACTGCAGACAAGAAACCAGCACCTTTAAATGTTTCAATTAAATGGATCTGCTTCACAAAATCCGTATCCTGATTGGAGCCTACCAGTTCATGCAAAGCTTCGATGATACCTGCGATTTCTTCATCGTACTTACGGATGAAGCCTATATAGAGGCGGATACGTATAATATTACTATCAATGATGTAACCGCATTCATGGGCATCATTTGCAGCCTGGATGATGGCATGATACTTGTTTTCAGCATAGGTAAGACCAAAGCGGGCTGTAGATTTTATCACATCAATAATCTCTTTCTTGTCAGCTTCAAGAAAAGCAGATGGAGACGTATAGGTTTCCAATAATGTAAGAGATGTATTGATTGTAACCTTGGAAAAAATGCCAAGGTACTGGGGAAAAGCCATACGTAATTCGCCCAGGAGCTTATTCACATAAGCACTGCGGTTATCCATTAAGTCGTAGTATTCACGACACAGGTTCCGGCAGTTTAAGGCAAGGTCAGATGGCATAAGAGAAACCTTTAAATCAGGTTTCAAACCAACTAAAGCAGCTTTTTTAGAATCAAAACGGTCATTATGTACTTTTCTTATGTTTATGTTTGTGCTATTCTTAGTGATGATAGGATTTATAACCGAGCAGTTAAAACCCTTATCACGAAGATAGCAGAAGAGTGGGTAATGATAAATTCCCGTGGATTCCAGGAAAATGCGACTTTCCAAAGAATACAGCTCTTCTGCTTCTTTTATTTTAGAAACAGCGGTTGTAAGGGAATGCATGTTATTGTGTAGGATTTTATAAGGTTTTCCTACGAATTGTTGGTTGGGAAGTGCGATAGACATCCAGGAGAAGTCAGCACCGACATCAATACCAACAGAGATGAATAATTCATCAAGATTAAAAATAACTTTGTTAGACATAAGCAAAAGCTCCTTTCTGATAGGAATCCATTTCCAATCTGGCAGGTACACAACCTAGCGTGTTATTCGGGTATTGCCTTCCGGCTCCCAACCAGCTAAAACATAAAACCCTGTCGAATGGACGAATTGACTTTCTTGTAGGTATCTGCTGATAAATCAGCATCCCAAGGAGGTGGACATTCTTTGTCCTATCCTAAGAGATAATACCTTATGTTTTATCTGGTGTCTATCAGGAGCCGTCAGACATGATAATTAATATGGACAACATCTGATGAAGGAAGAACGCCTTCTTCTGTTATCTAATTTTAGAAATTTATTAACCAAGTAGTTTTGATTGACTACACCATTATTATACTAGGAGGGATTACAATGGGGAGTTATGTAGCAAAAAAGAAGGATATGAAATTTCAGAGCCAAGACGCCTTGAAAAACATACAGTTTGTAATTGATGATGCGGATAAGGCTTTAAAGGACAAATCAAGAAAAATGGAAGATTCTCCTATTGGCGAGGTCTTAGCAGGTACCGTAGGTGTAGGAGTTGGAGCTGGTATTGGGTTTGCCGGACTATATTTGGGCGGTTCAGTACTTGGATTGAGTGCTCCTGGTATCACTAGTGGCTTGGCCGCAGCAGGTGGATTGATAGGTGGTGGTATGGTCGCTGGAATAGCCGTGTTGGCT
>BLMJ01000162.1 GCA_011960625.1 Lachnospiraceae bacterium
GTAGAGCACTTGACTTTTAATCAAGTTGTCCGGGGTTCGAATCCCCGCACGCTCAGGTAAGATGCTATCTTTGGAAGTGATTCCTTAGATAGCATTTATGCGGATGTGGCGGAATTGGCAGACGCGCTAGACTTAGGATCTAGTGGGCTTCCCGTGCAGGTTCAAGTCCTGTCATCCGCATTGAATAAAATCCCGAAGCCTTTCAGAATAAGCGTTTCGGGATTTTTGCATTATAGTAAATCAGATATCTTTATAGTTAGCCCGTCAAAAATGTAAACAGGGATTTCGTCGTCAAAAGAGAATATGTTTGCATCCTCCTCACCTTCAAAAACGTAGGTCTGGACAATCTTTTTCATAGGATTCACTATCCAATATTCCCGAACTTGCGCCGTACGGTATTTGAACAATTTGATTGCACAATCTGTCCGAGTACTGCCGGGGGATAATATTTCGATGATCCAGTCCGGCGGACCTTCGCATCCACGGTCAGACAACCTGTTTGTATCGCATATAACAGATATATCAGGCTCCACCCATGTTTTATCATTGGCCGTAAGATTTACAGCAAAGGGGGCGGGATAAACCTTGCAGGCTCCGTTTTGTGATTTGATATATCTGTGGATTACGGTAAAAAGCTCTCCCGATATTTCCTGGTGAATCCGGTTCGGCGGAGCCATGGCGTACAGCTTCCCGTCGATCAACTCTGCCCGCTGTCCTTCTGGAAGATTCCAGTAGTCTTCTGATGTATATAAACGTTCCTGTGGTAATGACATGTAATCACATCCTTTCTATAAGAAAATTACAGTTATTTTTAATATCTCCAAAAGATGTTTTATCATAAAAATTTTATAGCCTCTTCCAATGCAGCCAGATCTCTTGGATCGAGTGCAGAGAAATTAGGAAGAAATGGCAAGGCTTCATTATCAGGAAATCTGTCGAAAGCTGGTTTTTCAATGTGATTTTTTGCTTCAGTATTCTCGCTTTCTAGTTCTGTCATGTGTTTAGCGATTGCATGCTCTCTTTCTAATACATAGGTTATAGTTTTAGCGCCTTCCGGCGAGTGCTGGGCAACAAAACGATATTTTTTGATATGCTCCATCTCCTCATAATCTACGGAAAAGCCGTTGGATTTCCCATAATTAGGATCTGATATTTCTTCCCTTAACCAAAAATCTAAAGAAGTGCCGAAAAAGGAACAAAGTTTTTTTACGGTGGGGAGT
>BLMJ01000163.1 GCA_011960625.1 Lachnospiraceae bacterium
GTAGAGCACTTGACTTTTAATCAAGTTGTCCGGGGTTCGAATCCCCGCACGCTCATTATTTAAAATCCCGAAAACATCCAAAGGATGATTTTCGGGATTGTTTTTATTTAACCTGTATTAAAGCAAAAGTCCCATAGTCTTCTGACCTTCTTGCTCTGCTTTCCTTTTTTGCAGCATCATAGAGATACTTTGCATAGTCTGCTGATGTGTAAGTTCTTGAAGCGCCTTTGCAATATCAGTATCTCCCATACGACTCTGAGCTGCAGTCAGATTAGTTGCGGCATAATCGTTGTAATCGATTGCATAATCGAGAGAATTTGACTGCGCGCCAAAAGTACTGCGGTTGCTGGTAACTTTTGATAAGGCATTATCGATTGCATTGAGATCAAAATCTTTTGTTACGTCAAAGTCTGCAATTCCAAGAGCCTGTAATGTAGAGTTTGATGCATGGTTAACTGTGATGGAACCGCCGCTTGCATCCGATACAAGTTGAACTCCGTTACTCATGCTTCCATCCAACAAATTCATTCCATTGTAGCGAGTCTGAGTAGCAATATGCTCAATCCCTTGTTTTAGCTGGTCGATTTCCTTCTGAATATCTGCACGATTCGAGTCATTCAGAATAGAACTGCTGGCACGCAGACCAAGTTCACGCATTCTCTGTAAATGTCCAGTAATGCTGCCCAGGGCCGAATCAGAAGTATTCAGCATATTAGTTCCGTCATTCAGATTCTTTGTACCTGTATTATAACCTGTAACCTGTGCCTTTTCCTTCTCAACAATTGCCAGCTCAGCGGCCCCGTCCGCCGCAGACATCAGCTTGTTACCGCTTGAGATATGTCCGTATAAATAAGGTGTTGTGCTGCTTATTGCGGAAATTCTGCTCATTTAAAATCCTCCTTTCTAAATTGTATAAAGCTATACTCATGTAGGTATACCTTCATATATAATATCGTACAAATACTTAAAATGATTACCAAAATTTTCATATGATTATAAAAATTACTTAGAATTTTCATTATATTTTTTCTTAGACAGATAATCTCTTAACATTTATTCAAGCTTTATGCTCCTATGAAGGAGTTTCTTTTTTGTAATTTTGAAGCCTGTATTGCTTAAAATATGGGTATGCTAAGAAGTGACAGATATCGGCAGGGCAAGAATGATGGCGTTCGAAATGCTGTGTTCCAGCCGAATTTTCCATGGATTCAAATGTAAATCGTCAAGACCGGTTGTATTTTCATCAGCAATATGCAATAATGTTTATTTAATTGGAGCATTTTTGATTGGAGCTGTGCTTGATAACAGGTGTATTGATGCTTCCAGGGATATTTAAGGCGGCTATGCTGGGATTAGAGCAGCTATTTCAGTATAGACGTAAGATAAAATTAGGAGGTTTATATGGAATTAAGTAATGAAACAGTTAGAAAGATAAGGGGATTGATAGTATTTACAGCATTAATTACGGCATGTCTGTGGAAATATGATGTTGTGGTTAAGGCGTTAGCTTTTGTTTTTCATATTATTCTGCCCTTTGTTCTTGGCGGTGCGATTGCGTTTGTGCTGAATGTGCCGATGAATTTTGTGCAGCGTAATCTTTTTAAGGAGGATAAGATAAAGGGTAAAAAATATATGCAAAAGCTTGCGCGGCCGGCAAGTATGTTGATTGTTATCTTTGGCGTATTGGGAATTGTTGGGATTGTGATGTTCGTGCTGATACCGCAGCTTGGGACTACATTTGCCAATCTGGGGGCGAGTATCCAAGAATTTATTCCTAAGGTGCAGGAGTGGGCTGAGAATATTTTCCATAATAATCGGGAAATTATGGAATGGGTAGACAGTCTGGAATTTGACTGGAATAAGATTATGGAGACGGGAATTAATTTCTTCAAAAATGGCGCTGGAAGCGTGCTGGATTCCACGATTACAGCAGCGATGAATATTGTAAGCGGTCTTACGACATTCTTTATTGCGTTTGTGTTTGCGATTTATATCCTTCTGCAGAAGGAAAAGCTGGGGATGCAAGCGAAGAAGGTGCTGTTTGCATTTGTCAGGAGAGGCCGGGGAGAAGCGGCTATGGAGGTACTGTCGCTGACTTATAATACATTTTCTAGTTTTCTTACAGGCCAGTGTGTGGAGGCTGTGATTTTGGGCAGTATGTTTGTTGTAACTATGGCTGTACTTAGACTTCCATATGCACTGTTGATAGGGATAGTGATTGCGTTTACCGCATTGATTCCAATTTTCGGGGCGTTCGTTGGATGTGGGGTTGGGGTGTTTATGATATTTATCGAGGACCCGTTTAAGGCGATGATTTTTGTCGTGCTGTTTTTAGTGTTGCAGCAGGTTGAAGGAAATCTGATTTATCCTCATGTGGTTGGAAATTCTGTAGGGCTGCCTTCTATCTGGGTGTTAGCGGCAGTTAGTGTCGGGGGAAGCCTAATGGGTGTAGTGGGTATGTTGATATTTATCCCGATTGTTTCTGTAGTATATGCGTTATTCAGGGAGATTGTGTACTTGAAGTTGAAACAAAGGAATATTACACCAGAGGAAGTGGAGAAGATTTAATTAGCTGAGAGATGTGTTGACAATTTCATTATTAGCTCCACATGAGAGTGTGATATGGCCTTATATTACGGATTTTTTCTTAATCAACGTATCTCTTAAGCAGACCCTCAAATGCCTTAGAAGGAATCATTTTAGTAAATCGGAGGTCGGATGTGAGGTTAAGTATGAAGAGTAAAAAAGTGATACAAATTGTTTGGTGGTTATATATTTGTCTCTTGTTTGTAATTGTAGTAGTTAAATTTAATGGTTCATTTGAGGAATTAGAAAATAGAATTATTATGTTTTCAAGTGAAGAAACAATAAATTTTAATCTCATTCCTTTTAGAAGTATCGGCGTACAATTAACACATATTAATGAATGGTGGGCTTTGAAAAATATTTTGGGTAACATTATTTCATTTATTCCATTCGGTTTTTTGCTTCCTATTGTATATAACAAAATCAATTCTTTTTTCAAGTTCTTTGCATCAAATATATTGTTTATATTGTTTGTAGAGAGCTTTCAGTTTTTTACAAGGATTGGATGTTTCGATGTAGACGATATTATCTTGAATTTTGTAGGAAGTCTGTGTGGATATTTGGTGCTTCTATTGGTTAAATTCTTATTTAAAAGACACTGATAATTTCCACTGTTTATTGCAATATCTAAGAGAGATAAGTTAATGCTTATTTCTTTTTTAAAACCACATTTAAAAGTGTGTGTTTCTCCAAAGAAAATGAGAAGTAAAAATATAAACCCACATCCAGACACAACCGCTTGCAGAAAAATAAGGGTATGTCAGATTGCTCTAACATACCCCTTAATCCTCAAAAATGTTGAACTTACCGCATTTCTAATTAACCAAAGTATCTCTTTAACAGACCCTCAATGTTATTCCATGTCTAGCCTCATCTCTTGCCATCTCGTGAACGGTATCGTGAATTGCGTCAAGGTTCGCAGCATTAGCTCTCTTAGCAAGGGCAGACACGGCAAGGCTTCCGAGGGTCTGTTAAAGAGATAAAGGTATCCACTTTTTGACTTTTTCACTATCTCTACTAAATATGTGTATCCACCTTATTTCCTCCTTTGATATGAATATATAGAAAAAGAGATACCGAAGTACCTCTTAATCATCAAGCTATGCAACTTTTGTATAATTGATTACTGAAATCTCCTGCATAAGCTGTTTGGCTGTGTTTACTAACTTCTCTAACTGACGTGCTGTTTCATCTGAATAATACTTTGCGCCGCACTGCTCGCATTCTTCACAGGGGACATTTTTCACGATAATCACACATCCCTTATAATTTACTACATGGGTTGTGGTAGATTCGATTAAATCATTACATTTACAATACATACACATCTATTTATTCCTCCTTGTCTTTAAATCTTCCATAAACTTTATGGTATTTGGATAATATGCTGTTATGATATGCAATACTTCTCCATCTGAACCAACGACGGTATGCAATACTTTATCATTGATAGTATACCCAAATATCAAACAGCTTGGATGTGGAAAATCATCAGGATAATCTTCTATAATTTCACCTGACATAATACAGTTACCAACATCATCTATGCTTATATCTCTTTCCTGCATACGTTCAAGGCAGTGCGTAGACCATTTTATTTTTTCAATACGGTATAGGCTCTGGATAATTTCTATATTCATTTTGCTTCTCCTTTTATTCGGAAATGGGGAATGTTCTTTTTTGCGCATTGCGCTTTTTTGCCGCTAATCGAAATGCTTTTTCCATTGTAGGCGTAAGTTCGGGAGAATCCTCATCATAGACTATAGGCATTTCTTTTACCTTTTCTATCATAGATTTCTCGTGTTCGGTTATTTTTTCATTTCACTTTAATTTATATGTTACCATAATAAGCACTCCTTATATTTGAAGATATGAATATTTATAACTTATCTATTTCCTTTAAATCTTCATCAGTTACAGATACGCCATGTTTTTGATAATATTCTATCTGGTCGCCTTAGGCAGATAAGATATCCACAAGATTAAATAATATTTTCTCTGATAAATCCTTGCTGCCGCTCTGGTTCTTTAATGTCTGCTTTGGTACATTCATTCGGGCAGATATGGTTACTGGATTAATACCCAGCTTTTCTATCTCTTTCAAATATCCTTTTACAGTTTTCAATTTTTCTAAATCAGCTATTTTACCATTTTCAACCTGCTCTAATACTTTTGATATACCATGCTTTTTTGCAACTGCTTCAATAACCTTTTTCAAGCGTTCTTTTTTATTTTTGGTGTATCCGCTGTTATCTATAATATTCATTGCACGGTCATACGTTAGATATAAACCTTTACCCGTCAGCCTATTGACATAATATTCTAATACATATCGTTCAACTTCTGGTGTCACTAAATACTGTAATTCTCTGCCCATTAAGCCAAACTTTTTAACAAGTGTATTAAGTTTTCTTTTTTTAACTTGTACTTCGATTCTAAGAAAATCATAATCTGTATCAGGGGTAATTGCAAGCTGTCTTTTCTCTAATTCCGTTTGCTTATGGTAAATATTGATATTTAAGCTCTTTCCCTTATAATAAATATAACTTAAATCAGAGTTATAAGCGTTTGTACTGTCTTTGCTGTCGGAATTATTTGATGATTCATTATTAGGTATTTCCGCTAAGAAATCCTCGATATCTGGCATATCAGGTTCTTCATCAGATAATGTTATTTCGTCCTCTGATATGTTAAGTTCATCATCGTCGTAATAGTTACGCTCATAAGACTTTTGCCGCAAGGTGTAACCTTTATCAATGAGTGTTAAATACTGATGATTCATTGTATAAAGGTCATATGTAAAATCAATTCTAGCGGCTTTAAAAGAATTTTCTTACATCATTTTCAATATTACAATCTTCTGCATCTTTCCAACATTCATCAAAGCACCATTCTAGGTGAGATTCTAAACATGGAATAAACTCGAATATTTTGCGGTAGATGGCTCTTATATAATCAGGCGTAAAGGATAGTAAGAGTATAGATTAATCATATCACATAACAATAAATAAAGCACGTGTTATTCTGGCTAGATGTCTGTCAAAACTATCCGTATCTTTAGTGGTCTAACTACCAATAAACCTAATATTTACGAGGCTTACAGAGCACGCACAACCCCTTACACCCCCCTATCTTACTAAGACTTTACTATGCTAGGTCTTACATGTATAGGTGTTGTGACGGTATACTTTCAAAGGAATTGCAGACTATTAATGGTCTGGATTTTACTCCATCTAGCATAAAATATGAACAAGAACAGTGAAACTTTTTATATCGGTTGTATCTGAATGAAAATAGAAGAATACAATAGCTTACAAAGAAAAAGAGATACGCCGCTAGAACGTACATCTGTATGTTTATGTTACATTTTGACTTACAAGTTTGGCAATATAGGACTTAGGGTAGGTATTGCTTCCCTAATGGAAAAATATTTTGCATATAGTTTTACTAATAATCGACATTGCACTTTCCTTTTCTTTTTCATCATTGCTGAAACAACCAATCAGAAAAAGAATAATTAAACAAATTACTATAAAACCCATCGTTTTACCTCCTAATATAATAATGGTGTAGCTATGAATAAATACTGGTTAATAGTTAAAAGATACTTTTTTGCTATTAAAGCAGGAACAAAGATAAGAATACATACTGAAATAAGAGCAACAGTGATTAATAAAATAATTCCGATAATTGTAATAAGACCGTGGAATTAATCTGCCATACTGTTCCCTATTCATCAAACACATCAAGAGCCTTTGCAATTTTTTGATTAAAATGCTCCATGCTATTTCCTGCAACCGATGTTATTAGCTTTTCAAAAGTTGGATATGTAGGTTGTTGGAATTTAAAGGCGTCAGTCTGCGGGAATACCATACGTATTAGTTTTGTAGTATCCTGTACCGTATAATCGTCAATGGCTTCTTCTCTTGCCGACAGCATGGTAAATAGTATGCCTAATCTCCAAGTCATTGTTTTTGCGCATATAGCGTTGAAGTACACTCCGACTAAAGGCACATTACCTAGAAACTTATCTGCAACAATATCAAAAATAAGTCTTGAAGACTCTCCAATTCTTCAACACTTAATTTCTCCTTAAAAGGTTCAGAAAGTCGAATCACTTCTTCCGTAACTTCTTCCTCCAAATGTACAACCTCTTTCTTATGTCTAACGACATTTTCATAGATTTTTATTAGTTCACTCATGCATTTGTCCTCTCTTTCTTTGTTTGATAATTCCAAAATATCAGCACGTGAATTAGCTCGTACATTTGTTCGTAGTTTAGTTGTTTCCAGTCCTTTAATTCAAATAAGGATTCTAACAGAAAATTGAAAAACTGCTCTGTGACTTTTTTCTGCTGAATCAGGCGGCAGAGAATACCATACTGCGTCTTGGTATAGGTCTGCGGCTTCTTTTGCGCTCTTTGAACATCCGCACGCATATTCTGGTAAATTAAATCTTTTTTGTCGTAATTCATTAGCTTCATAAGTCTACCGCCTTTACCCATATTTCCTCACAATCTGAATAGCAAGGACAATAACTGCAAAAGTCAAAATCACATTCGCCAACTGCATAACCGCCATAAACAACGATAGGAACACAGGTTGATAGATAATCACTGCAATTATGGCAGCAGGCGCAATAATGCCCAACTGCCTGACTTTGAAAATAACACATAAATTGCACCATCCTTTCTAAAAATATACAAAAAAATAAGCCTAATGGCTTAACAATAGGTTTTGTCAATGGTTTCCCAAGGAAAGCAATTTCCGTGAAGTATTCCGATAATGTTATCATCTGTTCATCTGAAGAGGTGACAATATCGGTATCTTCATCAATTTTCATTATTGGCATATGGATTTTGGTGTCCTTATTCTTACAGAGTTTGTCATACTGCTCTGCGTTTAGATAATTACGAGAATAGGCTTGACCGAAGATAAGATAGAATATTTTCAGAAATGATTCTGTATAGCTGTATGCTCTGTTTTCGATGTAATACAGTTCTGCAAGATAATCATTGATTTCAGCGACAGAAATATCATCTACATAACGTTTACCGAACTTAGACTTGATGTGGTTGTTCCATAGACTATCCTGTTTCTTAATAGTAGAATACGCTTTCCCTGCTCTCCCAAACTCACAATATTCATTATAGATCTCACTGACTTTTTTTCTTGGTCGTTTTACTTGTGGAGTGGCGGCATTTATCTTTTCGTTCATAATAGCTTGTTGACGTGCTTTGGCGGCAGACGATTTTGTTTTAAAGGGATTTCCAAATTCGTCTTTTACTTTCTTGCTTTCTCTTGATTTGCCGTCAATCCTGATAGCATAACGATATCCCCAATATCCGTTATCAAGTTGGAATACTCCTGTGTCATTTTTACTCATGTTGACCTCCTTGTTATGACAGGATAAGTCCCAACTTTAGGAAGAATCTTTCTAGTATTAATATGGAAGTCCCAAACTTGTCCCAAACCAGACAGCGGAAATTCGCTGATTTTAAGCAAAAAAAGAGGACAGACAACAATTTGTCCATCCTCTTAAAAACTCTTATATTACGCGTTTTTTCTCTTAGCCAAAGTATCTCTTAAGAAGTCCCTCGAACGCCTTACCATGTCTTGCCTCATCTCTAGCCATCTCGTGTACGGTATCGTGGATTGCGTCAAGATTCGCAGCCTTAGCTCTCTTAGCCAAATCAAACTTACCAGCAGTAGCACCGTTCTCAGCGTCAACTCTCATCTCAAGATTCTTCTTTGTGCTGTCTGTAACAACTTCTCCAAGTAACTCTGCGAACTTAGCAGCATGCTCAGCCTCTTCATAAGCAGCCTTCTCCCAGTATAAACCAATCTCAGGATATCCTTCTCTGTGTGCAACTCTCGCCATAGCAAGATACATACCAACCTCTGTGCACTCTCCCTCAAAGTTTGCTCTTAAATCAGCAACAATGTCCTCGCTAACACCCTTAGCAACGCCTACAACGTGCTCAGCAGCCCATGTCTTCTCACCAGTCTGCTCTTTGAACTTGTCCGCTCCAACGCCGCACTGTGGACATTTCTCCGGTGCAGAATCTCCTTCATGAACATAGCCGCATACTGTACAAACAAATTTTTTCATAGTAAATCTCTCCTTTTCATATTAGAAATATATTTTTAATATCAGTAATAATTACTAATATTAAATTAACATAGTTATTGCAAAATGTCAATCACTATTTCCTTAAATTATCAGCGTCTTCTTAATTAGACTCGATCTCCTGAGACTGAGTCAATTGATTTTCACATTCTTTGCAGATTCCATAGAATAGTGTTGTGTGGGAATCAATCGTTCCTTCAAAATGCTGATCAGCGAACTCTGTGATGGACTGTGCATGCTGTTCTTCAAGAAAAAGGTCATAGACCTTGCCGCAGGAGCGGCATACTACATGGTAATGAGGGTCAACCCGTCCATCAAAGCGATCCCCTCCGTCAGGAGTAGAAATCTTGATGGCTTCGCCCATATCTGCAAGAAGATTCAGATTACGGTACACTGTGCCAAGGCTGATATTCGGAAACTCTTTCCTGACCTGTAAATATACAGTATCAGCAGTAGGATGTTCCAGTGTATGGTCCAGATAATCTTTGATTGCGGCACGT
>BLMJ01000164.1 GCA_011960625.1 Lachnospiraceae bacterium
AGCTTATTGTGGCGATGCTGGTAGTTGAAACGTTCAGTGTGATCTATTATGTGCCGGTGCTTCTGGCAGCAGGACTTGTGACGGGGCTTTTGATTGGAATTGCGGCCAGTGAGATGCTCAAAAGGCTCAAGAATCTTAAGGGGGGATTGACATGATATCATATCTAAGAGGGACGCTTGCCGGGGTGGAAGAGGATAAAGTGATTGTGGACGTGGGCGGAGTAGGCTACGGCGTCTATATGTCAGGTCAGGCCATGGGACGCCTTCCGGCTATAGGAAGTGAAGTGAAGCTGCATACATACTTGAATGTGAAGGAAGACGCAATGCAGTTGTATGGGTTCCTGACGAGGGATGATTTATCAGTGTTTAAGCTGGTAATAGGGGTGAATGGAATCGGACCTAAGGGAGGACTTGGGGTTTTATCGGCCTTAAGCCCCGATGATCTGCGGTTTGCTGTCTTGGCAAACGACGTAAAGGCAATCTGCGCCGCTCCGGGAATCGGGAAAAAGACCGCGGAGAAGTTGATTTTGGAGCTTAGGGATAAGCTGAAATTTGAGGAAGCGCTTGAGCATATTGCTTCAGAGGTGACTGTGGGGGTGGAGGTCAACGGCCAGATTCAAAGCGAGGCTGTTCAGGCGCTGGTGGCGCTGGGCTATGGAAGTACAGAGGCGCTTAAGGCAGTCAGGAAGGTGGAAGCGGACGAGACCATGGAAGTGGAGGATGTGTTGAAATTGGCGTTAAAGCATATGTCTCTTTAAATGCAAAGTTTGCTTACGCGCAGTAAGGTACAGGGCTTCAAAGTAGAAATAATGAGGGTGAGTTTTTAAAATGGGCAGACGAATTATTACGACGGAGAATCTGGAAGAGGATGTTAAGATTGAGAACCATCTGCGTCCCCAGATGCTTGCGGATTATATCGGACAGGAAAAGGCGAAGGAGACGCTTAAGATTTATATCGAGGCAGCGAAGGCGCGAAAGGAGCCTTTGGACCATGTGCTGTTCTATGGTCCTCCTGGGCTTGGCAAGACGACCCTTGCGGGAATCATTGCCAATGAGATGGATGTGAATTTAAAGATTACTTCTGGACCTGCCATTGAAAAGCCGGGGGAGATGGCGGCAATCCTGAACAATCTACAGGAGGGCGACGTACTGTTTGTAGATGAGATTCACAGATTAAACCGGCAGGTGGAAGAGGTACTCTATCCTGCAATGGAAGATTATGCCATTGATATTATGATTGGGAAGGGTGCAAGTGCAAGATCGATCCGCCTGGATCTTCCCAAATTTACGCTGGTGGGCGCGACCACCAGGGCGGGGATGCTGACAGCGCCCTTAAGAGACCGTTTCGGCGTGGTGAATCGAATGGAGTTCTATACCGTGAAGGAGTTAAAGACCATCCTTCTGAGGTCTGCCAAGGTGCTGGAGGTGGGAATCGACGACAAAGGAGCGGATGCGCTGGCTAGGCGCTCCAGAGGGACGCCGAGACTGGCCAACAGGCTGTTGAAGCGTGTGAGGGATTTTGCTCAGGTCAAATATGACGGTTATATCACAGAAGAAGTAGCGAATTATGCGCTGGATTTACTGGATGTGGATAAGGAAGGGTTAGACCAGACAGACCGGAGGCTCTTGCTGGTGATGATTGACAAGTTTCTCGGAGGACCTGTGGGGCTTGATACGCTGGCTGCGGCCATCGGGGAGGATGCGGGCACCATCGAGGATGTCTATGAGCCCTATCTTCTAATGAATGGATTCATCCAGCGGACGCCGAGAGGCAGGATTGTGACGGACCATGCGTACCGTCATTTGGGAATTTCCCGTGAAATTATAGAAAAATAGTTGGTTTTTAGAGAAGTATCGTTTATAATAGAGTGAGAGAGTCGGAAAACTGTGGTTGGCAGCTTTTCTGCGTACTAAGGCATAAGAATTTCGAGGAGGCTTCTAATGGCATCATCAAAAAACTTTACGGAAGTATTAATAGGGGGCAAGGTATTCACCCTGAGCGGTTTTGAAAGTGAAGAATATCTGCAGAAAGTATCGACCTATCTGAATCATAAGATTGAGGAGTGCAGTAACAGTGACGGATACCGGAAGCAGAGTGCCGAGACCAGAAGCATTTTGCTGGCGCTGAATATTGCGGATGATTATTTTAAGGCAAAGAAGCAGGGCGGCACGCTGGAAAGTGATATAGAGGCAAAGGATAAAGAGATGTACGATCTGAAGCATGAACTGATATCTGTTCAGATCAAGCTCGAGAATGCAGAAAAATCTATGGACAAGCTCAAGGAAGAGAATAAGGAATTTCAGATGAAGATTGTCCAGCTTGAAACGGAGATTAAGAATAATCGCAAGAAGTAGGCTGTCTATGGACAGCCTTTTTTAAGGAACATTAAGGGATTGGGGAAGATGTATTGTATGGTTAACAGGCAGATTGAGATACTTGCACCCGCGGGCTCTGTGGAGAGCCTGCGGGCAGCCGTATGTGCAGGCGCAGATGCGGTCTATATCGGCGGGACAAGGTTTGGGGCAAGAGCCTATGCGAAGAATCTGGCAGAGGAGGAGCTTTTGAATGCCATTGATTATGTACATATCCATGGGAGGCGTATCTATCTGACGGTGAATACCCTGCTTAAGGAGTGGGAGCTTGAAGAGCTCTATGGGTATCTCTTGCCGTACTATCAGCGGGGGATTGACGGAGTGATTGTCCAAGATATTGGGGTGTTAGAATATTTGCGAAGATATTTTCCCAAGCTTCCTCTCCATGCAAGTACTCAGCTGACGGTTACAGGGGCCAAAGGAGCCGCCTTTTTCAAGGAGCAGAACGTGGCGCGGATTGTGCCGGCAAGGGAGCTGTCTCTTAAAGAGCTGCGTCAGATGAAGGCAGAGACAGGGATGGAGATTGAGTGTTTCGTCCATGGTGCGCTGTGCTATTGCTATTCGGGACAGTGCTTGATGAGCAGTATGATTGGGGGAAGGAGCGGCAATCGGGGGCAGTGCGCCCAGCCATGCCGCCTTCCATGGCAGGCGGAGGATAGGAAACCGGCAGATTTGATGAGTCTTAAGGATTTGTGTACGATTGACATGCTTCCGGATCTGATTGAGGCGGGAATTGATTCCTTCAAGATTGAGGGCAGAATGAAACAGCCCGATTACGTTTATACTGTGACGAGTATTTATCGGAAGTACGTTGATCTGTATCTTGAGAAGGGAGCCGGGCGTTATAAGGTGGAGGAGAACGATCTAAGAAGGCTTCATGGCGCCTATCAGCGCAGAGGGTATACGGAAGGCTATTACAGGCGGCATAACGGAAAGGACATGCTTTCATTAAAGCGTGTGCAGAGGGATAAGGAAGAGACGGACTTTAAGGAATTTAAAATACAAGAAAAAATTAATGGTAATTTAATACTTTCGGCGGGCCGGCGTGCTAAACTAATATTGGCGCATGGAGATTGCCGGGCGGAGTGTGAAGGCGAGTTGGTACAGCCTGCTATGCGGCAGCCCTTAGACTCAAAAAGAGTTGAGAAGCAGATGCAGAAAACCGGCGATACAGAATTTCGGTTTGAGAAGTTTCAGGTGGAAATGGACGGGTCAGTATTTCTCCCTGTTCAGGCGTTGAATGAGCTGAGAAGGGAAGGACTTAGGAGGCTTGCCGACGCACTTCTTAAGGAATACCGGCGCAAAGAGCCTAAGGAGGATATCAGAAGGGGCGAAGGGAAGGAGCTCCAAAAAGGGGACTGTCTGATAGATAATAATGAGCGTTTCGGTCTGTCCTGTATGGTATCGTCCTTTGACCAGCTAAGGGCAGTCCTTGCTTGTGAAAGCATTACTAAAATTTACATAGATGAAGAGCTTGGGTTACAGGATAAGACAATGCAGTATCTTAGAAAGTGCAGACAAGGCAGACAGTATCTCCTTACAATGCCCTATATTTTCCGTATGGCGGATATGGAGGTTTGGGAAGGCATTTATTCTAAGATAGAGTCGTACTATGACGGTGTGCTGATCCGAAACTGGGAAAGCTTACGATGGCTTAGGGGTCGGGGTTATGAGAAAGAGATTTGTTCGGACTCCAATCTGTATGTATTCAACAGCTTCGGAAAGGCTTTCATGAAGAGGCAGGGAATTTATCGATATACCGCTGCGTTGGAGCAAAACGCAAGAGAGCTTAAGGCTCTTGGAATCCAAGGCGCTGTGCTTTTGGTCTACGGGTACCAGCCGGTCATGGTTACGGCCAACTGTATCCAGAAGACGGTGGGAAAGTGCCGAAAGGAGGATGGGAATACCCGTTCAGGGTATCTCTATCTGCGGGACCGTTTCCAGAAGCAGTTTGCAGTGCGGCAATGCTGCCGTTACTGTTATAATGTGATTTACAACAGCGCCCCTCTGTTCCTTGCTGACAAAGCGGAGAAAATTCGGGGACTTTTGCCGGGGGAATTACGCCTTGATTTTACTGTGGAGACAGGAGAGCAGGCGCATAAGCTTGTAAAGGTCTATGAAGACGCCTTCCTTCATGGCCGGAATGTGGCGCTGCCCCAGACAGAGTATACAAGAGGGCATTTTAAACGGGGAGTAAAGTAGGTGAAGATTTGGTAAATATTATTGTTGAATTATCGAAATATCTGATGATTGTGCTGATTACGATGTATACATATTTATGTTTCAGCATTTTTGGGTACAGCGATCCGGACCGACAGAGGAGTATGTTAAGACGGCAGAATGTTTTGATGTTCATGATCCATATCATTGCATTCATGGTGATGTTTTTGGAGAAGGAGGACGTTAAGATTCTTGCCTTTTATGTGATACAGGTGATATTATTTATCACCACCATAACCTTATATATGAATATCTATCCCAAATCCTCCAGGCTGGTAGTCAATAATATGTGTATGCTGCTATGCATCGGCATGATTATATTAGCCAGGCTGAATTATGAGAAGGCTGTGAAGCAGTATATCATTGCAGCCGGCGCAATTGCGGTCAGCATGGCGGTTCCGGTTATTATTCGAAAGTTTAAGAAACTGTCGGAGTGGAGGAATCTGTATGCCATCGCAGGAATTGCGTCCCTTGCCCTTGTCGTGGTAGTGGGCAGGGTGTCCTACGGGGCGAAGCTTGGGTTTTCGGTTGCCGGAATCAGCATCCAGCCCTCAGAGCTGGTGAAGATTATTTTCGTGTTTTTTGTGGCGTCCAGTTTCAAGCTTTCGCTGGAATTTAAGAATATTGTGATTACCACGGGCCTTGCGGCATTTCATGTTTTGATTCTTGTGGTTTCTAAGGACTTAGGGGCGGCATTGATTATTTTCGTGGTGTATCTGGCAATGCTATATGTGGCGACTCACCAGTTTCTCTACGTTGCCGCAGGACTTGGCGCCGGCAGCGTGGCGTCTGTGGGAGCCTATTACCTGTTCAACCATGTGCGGACCAGAGTAGAGGCGTGGAGAGATCCCTTTGCGGTCTATGACAACGGGGGCTACCAAGTAGCCCAGTCTCTTTTTGCCATCGGCACAGGAGGATGGTTTGGGATGGGGCTTTTTCAGGGGATGCCGGAGAAGATCCCAGTAGCGGACGAGGACTTTATCTTTTCTGCTGTCTCAGAAGAGATGGGGCTTATATTCGCCTTGTGCATCATACTGATTTGTGTCAGTTGTTATGTGATGTTTTTGAATATTGCGATGCAGCTTCATAACATGTTTTACAAGATGGTTGCCCTTGGGCTTGGAACCTGTTACATTTTTCAGGCGTTTTTGAATATCGGGGGAGTGACCAAGTTCATTCCATCTACAGGCGTGACTCTGCCGCTGGTAAGCTATGGCGGAAGCTCGCTGCTTAGCACGCTGATTATGTTTGCGATTATCCAGGGACTTTATATAGTAAGGGAAGATGAGGAAGACGATATTGAGAGAAGAAAAAAGGAAAGGTTACGAGCAAAGAGAGGCTCAGAAGCGGATGAGGGCAGACCGAGAAAGAGAAGAGATGCCCCGAAAAGAGAGGAGAGAGGCCGACCGCCAAGACCGGAAAAAGACCAAAGAAAAGCGCGCAAGGAACAAAGAGTTCGCTAGGGTCACATACATTTTCGTCGCGCTGTTTCTGGCTATGATGGGGTATATTAGTTATTTTCAGGTGACAAGAAGCAAAGAATATATCCAGAGCCCCTACAATGCAAGGAAGGATTCTTTGGCAGAACGGGTAGTACGGGGAGATATTTTAGACCGGAATGGAAAGACGCTGGCAAGGACTATTGTGTCGGAGGATGGCACCGAGACGCGTGAGTACCCTTATGGCAATATGTTTGCCCACACGGTAGGTTACAGTGTTCACGGCAAATCGGGATTGGAATCGGTGGAGAATTTCGAGCTGTTAACCTCGAATGCATTTTTCTTAGAGAAATTGAAGAATGAATTTCAGGACAAGAAGAATCGGGGAGACAGTGTAGTGACCACGTTGGACGCAGACTTACAGCAGGCGGCCTACCAAGCTATGGGAGACGCCAAAGGTGCGGTTGTGGCGATGGAGCCCAGTACAGGTAAGATTCTCGTGATGCTGTCGAAACCGGATTTTGACCCGAATAGGGTGACGGAGGACTGGGAATACTTGAATACAGACGTCAACAGCGCACTTTTGAACCGGGCTACTCAGGGGCAGTATGCACCAGGGTCTACGTTTAAGGTGATTACAGCGCTGGAGTATTTGCGGGAGAAGCTGGAGGCAGACAGTTACAGCTATAACTGCGGCGGGGCGATTGAAAAGGATGGTACGACCATCCATTGCTTCGGCGGGCATGTTCACGGACAGGTGTCCTTTGCGGACAGCATCGCCTATTCCTGTAATACCTCTTTTTGTAATATTGGGCTTATGCTGGATGTGGGAAAGTTTAAGAAGACATCCAAGGATTTGCTGTTTGACTCAAAGTTACCCTCTGTTCTGCCTTACAGTAAGAGCAAGTTTATGCTGGATACAGGAGCCAGCAGCGCGGATAAAATGATGACAGCCATGGGACAGGGTAAGACGCAGGTGAGCCCTTATCATCTCGCGCTGGTTACTTGCGCCATTGCTAACGGCGGGATTCTTATGGAGCCTTATCTGGTGGATTCGATTACAAACTACACCGGGCAGGAAGTGGAGAAGAACCTTCCGTCAGAGTATAAGACGCTGATGACGGCGGACGAGGCGGCTAAGCTTAAGCAATATATGACAGGCGTGGTGGATTATGGGACCGCGACGGTCCTAAGCGGACAGAGTTATACGGCTGCAGGGAAGACTGGAACGGCAGAGTATAGTTCTGATAAGGAGAAGGATCATTCTTGGTATATTGGTTTGACCAATGTGGATAACCCAGAGCTAGTCATTAGTGTGATCATCGAAGCCTCGGACGGAGAAGGGAAAGCGGTCAATGTGGCAAAGCAGGTGTTTGATGCTTATTATTAAGTTTTTATGATATTTTTATATACAAGAGGGGCGGAATATGAGATACTATAAACATCTATATCTGGCTGAGGGGCTCAAAAAGAAAGAGAAGATTATCCGAAAGCTGGAAGAAAAGAAGCTGCAGATAAATATCCATGTCATAACATTGGCGCGTAATGAGAAGAATCAGTTGGAGATTTATAATTCCATGGTCTTTTTACAGCCAGATTTTCCATATGATGATTTTTTGGTGGTCGGGCTTGCAAAAGGTTATGAAGATGCGGTAGAAATAGTGGAAGAAATCGCTCAGGAAGTGTATAATAAGACAAAAGGGGCAGACATTCGTTCCTATATATTAGAGAGAGAACAGGAAGAGTAAGATGCTACATATTCTATTGCTTATCTTGAAAATCATAGGGATTATAATTGCGGTGATACTGGGGATACTTGTATTACTGGTTTGTGTTGTTCTTTTTGTACCGGTTAGGTATGACCTTAAGGCTGCCTCAGAGGGCACGTTTGCCCGGACACGCATGGAGGCGAAGGCGACATGGCTTTTGCATCTGGTCAGGGTGAAGCTTTGCTATGAGGACAAGAAGTTATCCTGGCAGGTTCGGATTGCATGGAAGAAGATACAAAGCGGCCAGGAAGATAAAAAGACTATAGAAGCAGAGGTGGAAACGCATGATGAAGAATTGGAAGACGATTGGGAAGATTTGGAAAAAGAAACCGGCGAAGAAGATTCTGGGACTCTTTCAGAAGAAACAAGCAAGAAAAATCGGGAAATTCTGGAAGAAGAAGGCTTGTCCGCTAAAGAATTGGAAGAGAAGCAAAAAGTCGGGAAAGAATCTGGCAGGGATTTGGAACATGCGGCCGAAGAGCCGGAAAGGTTGGTTGATGAGCTCCAGCGCGAGATGGACAAAATCTTGGAAACCGGAAAGAATCTGGAAGAAGCAGAAACCGTTACTCATAGGCAAGGGGAAGAAGCTGTCGAAATTGACAGGCAGGAGCGGGAAGTGGTTTGCCAGGACAACGACAAAGAACCAAAGCTGGATATCAAAGACAACAGGGAAGAATGTGAGATGGATTGTGAAGACGGTGGGGAAGAACGGGAAGAGGATTGTGAAGGCAGTGAAGAAGAAAGGTCCGGAATATGGCAGAAGCTTACAGGCATCTGTCAAAGCATTTGCCGGAAGATAGTTGGTCTGTATCAAAAGCTTGCGGTAATTCCTGGAAAGATTAGCAGCACCCTTCAAGGAATTGGAGATAAGGTACAAGGTTTGCTTGAGATGAAGGAGAAGATTCTTTCATTTCTCTCGGATGAGGTTCATCAGACGGCTTTTATGAAAGCAAGGGATGAAGTATTATTCCTGATTCGCAGGCTGAAACCTAAGATAATCCAGGCGGATATCCATTATGGATTTGAGGACCCATCTCTGACAGGAAAGGTACTGGCGGGGCTTAGTATATGCTATCCGTTCTTAGGGGATGAGGTGAATATTTATCCGGATTTTGAGAAGCGGATATTTGACGGGCATTTGAGGATTGCGGGAAGGCTTCGGGTAAGTTATTTTCTGAAGCTGTTGTGGAAACTGTTGTGGAGCAGGGAAGTGCGCATGACATACCGTCATGTGAGAAGTTTTGAATTTAAGCGGTAGGAGGAGTCAGATTATGGCAGATAATCAATTTAAGGGAACAGTGGAGGCTTTGTTTAACGGAATGGATGGGGTAATCTCGTCTAAAACTGTGGTAGGGGAAGCGATCCACATTGGGGATACGATTATCCTTCCTCTGGTGGATGTGTCGTTTGCCGTGGGCGCAGGAGCATTCAACGGGGAAAAGAAGGAGAAGGGGGCAGGCGGACTTGGCGGTAAGATTACTCCTAGCGCTGTGCTTGTAATTCAGAATGGACATACCAAGCTTGTGAATGTCAAGAATCAGGATACTATGACGAAGATTCTTGATATGGTGCCGGATATGATTGACCGCTTCGGCTCTAAGAAGGAAGAGAAAATGACGGAAGAGGATGTAATGGATATTCTGGATTCAGCGGAAGAGGCGTAAAATCTGCGGTCTGGCATAGGTATGTCAAATTAAGAGGTATTTTTTAGGAAAAGTACACATATGATATAAAAAATGCGGGCAAAGGTGACGGGAATGAAGCGGGTAATGGGATTTGCCCTGTTCTGTGTGGCGCTTGGAATGATTCTGGCACTGGTTCTGCCGAACTTGTTTGTGTCGGTGTTGTGTATCATATTGTGTATTTTAATCGGTTACAATTTATTTTGCTGTTAGAGTTTGAAAGAATCTTAAGGTTGACTTAAGGTTCTTTTTATTATGCTTTAAACATGGCGGATTACACTTGATGATACAAGGAACAAAGAATTTCCTGTGAGACTAGGAGGGAAGAGCATGTTAAAATGTGAACATTTGAAAAAAAAGTACCGGAAGAAAAGTGTGGTGGACAATTTAAGCTTTTCCGTAAAGCAAGGAGAGGTATTTGCCTTGCTGGGAAGCAACGGAGCGGGGAAGACCACCACCATCAAAATGCTTTTAAATCTAATACCCAAAGATGGAGGAAGTATCAGTAGGAAGGAAGGGGTACACGTTGGTTATTCTCCTGAGACACCTTATTTCCATCCGTTCCTTACAGGGCGGGAGGTATTGGATTTTTATGGAGGTTTGCAGGGGATTGGGAAGGAGGAACTTAAAAGGCAGATTCCAGAACTTTTGCAGCGGGCAGGACTTGAAGACAGTGGTACAAAAGTGAAACACTATTCTAAGGGAATGCTGCAAAGACTGGCCCTGGCTCAGGCGCTTTTAGGGGACCCAGAGCTTTTGATCCTAGATGAGCCTACCGCGGGGTTGGACGCAATGGGGCGGTTGGAAATGATGCACACGATTCAAGGGCTAAAAAAAGAAGGAAAAACGATTCTCATTAACTCCCATATTTTGAATGACATCGAGAGAGTCTGTGACAGAGGGATTATCATGAAGAATGGACATTTGATCTATGAGTGGGAGAATGGCGAGAGTAAAAAGAGCTTGGAAGAGATTTTTGTGGAAAAGATTGGAGGCGTTGAGTAATGTTTGGGATTATGAAGAATGCACTGCGGGAGAGGCTTCGCAGAAAGGATATCTATATTGTGATGGGGGTAAGTTTGCTTTTGGTGCTTCTGTGTATGAGCGGGACCGTTACATTGTCTATCGATGGGATCCCTGTGACAGATATTCGGCTGCTGCTGCCCTTGGTCTTAAATGCGGCGTCGGTACTGGGGGGAGGAATGGCAGTGGTGTTAAGCCTTCGGACCATTCCGAATGAATATGAGCGAAAAACAAGCCATCTGGTGTGGATGCGTGGGATAAGCCAACGGAATTATCATGGACAGCTTGCGCTTGCCAATGTAATCAGCTCAGTGGCCGCGTTGTTGGTTCTTTATGCAGGGGTGATGATATTTGTTGGAATCAAAGGGGAGACAGGCGTTTTGTGGAGGAGTCTTTTGGGGTTTTTGATTTTTGCATGCGGGACTGTGGGTGTCAGCTTATTTACCAGCGCTGTGAGTCTGCTGCTTCCGGGAATGGCGGCAGGGGTGCTTTCAGTGGCGGTGATGCTGGCTGGAATGATGCAGCCGATTTTGCGGACCTTATCCGGGATGGTATCTGGCATATCCCGAGGAATCCTTAGAGGGTTTCTTGTATTAACGCCAGACTTGTATGAGGTCCAGGCTCAGGCAGGAGAATTTCTGTTAGGGAAACCAGTGGATGTACACAGTATTCTTGGAGGATTGTTGTTTCTTTATATAGGGGTAGTAATGGTGTTTGTGTTCCGAAGGAAAGAGGCGTAATAAGGAGGTGCCGGCAGGATGAATAATCAGAGAAAGGGAATGTTTCTTATAGGGAGCTTCGGCATGTTTTTGATGTCTGCGTGGATTCTGACAGCAAAACAGGGGATTTCAATGGAGAATCAGAGGATATATCAGGAGGCGGTTAAATTGCAGGAGAAGGTGGACGCATTAGGATTTAAGGGATTTTGCCTTTCAGATTTTCCGGTGGCAATGTATGATGGAAAATGGGATTATGTATTCTATAAGGGGAAAGTTGAAAAACGAGAACCTGCGCTTTCCACATTTGTGGGAACTGCATTTCCTGTGGAGGACCATTTTGAGGTAATAGTACCGACCCTGGAGCAGATCGACAGCCTCATGTCCGTAGTGGGAGGTGTGGAAGGTATGTTAATCGGAGGGGAATATAGTTTTGCGCAGCAGAAGGCTACGATTTGGCATGAGGCGTTCCATGCGTATCAGCTGACAAACTTTGGGATTCTGGGGGAAAAGGTAACAACAGAGGATATGCGGGCAGAATTGGAGGAATCAAAAGAGTCAGGCGCCCCCTCACAGGAAGAGTGGCTTGTGAGGGAAGTGGACCAAAAGAAAGGGCTGAAAAGTAAGTTAGAGGGAGAGATGAGCTTTCTGAAAAAAGCGGTTGAAACGGATGCTTCAGACATTGACGAGCTTCGCAGAATCGTATTAGAATATAGTGAACGTCGTGACAAACGTTTGAAGGAGATGCCAAAAGAAGCAAGGGAAGCGGAGATACGTTGTGAGTTGACGGAGGGAACGGCGTATTATGTGGAAGCCTCCGTCTACCGGCTGGCGTGTGGGGACGAGGCGTATAAGGAGCGTTACCTAGATAACTTAGAGGCATATGAGGGAGGACGGGGAAAATATTACCGGACTGGGTTTGCCAAGTGTCTGATTCTGGATAGATTGGCTCCTGACTGGAAGGAAACATTTGATTTTACGAAAGGGTTAGATGAGGTACTGGTGAAATATGGAAGCAAAGATGACGAATTATAAGATTCTGGCGGCTGATGATGAGGAAGAGCTTTTGGATATTTTAGAGTTATATCTGGAACGGGAAGGGATAGATATCCGTAAGGCAGGGGATGGGCTTGAGGCATTGCGTTTATTCAGACAGGAAAAGTTTCATTTGGTTTTGCTGGATATAATGATGCCGGGACTTAATGGTTTTGCCGTCCTTCGCAAAATTCGGGAAATCAGCCGTATTCCGGCAATTATGCTGACGGCAAAGGATCAGGATTATGATAAGATTTTGGGGCTTGAGTTGGGTGCGGACGACTACATTACCAAGCCCTACAATCCCCTGGAGGTGGTAGCCAGGATTAAAGCCCAGCTTCGGCGCAATTATGACTACTGGAAGGAGCCTGAGGAGAAACAGGAGCTATTTCTTCGGGGTGTGAAGCTTGATATGGCGGAGGGAACCGTAATGCGGGATGGGCGGAGCGTAGATGTGACGTCCACGGAATTTCGTATACTTAAGATGTTTCTGGAACGGCCGGGGAACATTTTTACGAAACAGCAGATTTTTGAGAGGGTCTGGGAGGAGGCCTATGCAGGGGATGACAATACGGTAATGGTCCATATTAGTAATCTGAGAAAAAAATTGGAAGAAGGGGAAGACGGTGAGCCATTTATTCGAACGATTAAGGGACTTGGGTATAAGGTGGAGAAGGGGTAAAACAGGCAGTGTATTTCGGCAGCTGGTGGTAAGCTATATTGTGTTTGCCGTAGTATCTGTTTTTCTGCTGAATCTGTGCATGATAGGAGTCTTGATTTTTATTGGCGGCGGCCAGCTTGAAGCTCTGGCGCCCTATGAGTTGGTAGATGATGAGGGAAATGTAGATAATTTTTCATCTTTTGAGCGTCTTGGCGGCTGGATTGAGCAGCTTGATGCTTCATATCAGGTGACGAAGGTGTATGGTGAGAAGAAAGATCTGATTATGGCGTATACGATGGAAGAACTTACAGAGTACCTGATGACGGACAATCTAGTGGAAACAAAAAACTCTGCCAGCGAATACAGGGGATATCTGAAAGCGGTTTGTGCAAAGGATAAGACCACATATTACCTTATAAAGATTGCAAGAGATGCATTGAAGATGAGCTATACCTATAATGTGGGGAAGGATACAAAAACGACGCAGGTGATGGTGGCGGCGTTTCTTTCTTTCGGGCTGCTGTTTCTGATGAGCTGTGTTCTGATGAGCGCCTATCTGTCGCGTAAGATTCGAAAACCTCTCCAGAAGATAATGTCCGGTATGGAACAGGTACGGGCAGGAGATAGCCAGGTGCGGCTTGAGTTTGAGGCGCAGCGGGAATTTGCAGAAATCAGAGATACTTTTAATATGATGATTGGGCAGCTAGACGCGCAGAAACGTAGAAAGCAGGAGGATGAAGAGCGGAAGAATCGTATGCTTCTAGAGATTTCCCATGATATTAAGACCCCCGTATCCACCATCAAGAGCAGCGCCCTTGCTTTGGAAGACGGGCTTATCAAGTCTGAAGAACTGCCGCGGTATTATCAGATGATTGACCAGAAGGCAGGTCGTGTCAATATGTTGGTTAATGAATTATTTCAACTGCTGAAAATGGAGGACAAGGGCTATAGGCTTCAAATGGAGCGAACGGACCTTTGTGAACTGGTGAGGCAAATCTGTGCAGAGCATTATGAGGAAATTACAGGACGAAACTTAGATTTTCAGATTCAGATACCGGAGACGCCCATTTATGCTGAGCTTGACAGGAAAGAGTTTGCCCGGGTTATCGAAAATCTTCTTGGAAATGCAGGGAAATATAACCAGACGGGAAGGAAAGTAGCAGTAGAGTTACAGCAGGAGGAGGGTAAAGCAAGGCTCTCTGTATGGGACGACGGGGAACAGATAGCAGAAGAATTACGTCCAGTACTTTTTGACCCCTTCGTCAGGGGAGATAGTGCAAGGCGAAGCAGCGGCGGAACAGGCCTTGGCCTTGCAATTGCTTCTAAAATTGTGGAGAAACATGGGGGAGAGCTTCGGTATGTTTGGCGGGGGGAGGGAAATGAGTTTTTGATAATACTTTCGGCAGGGAAGGCTGATAATATCATGTTAAAAATCTTAGCAAAAAATTAACATCTCAGACAGAGCGAATTGTGTTAAAATTGCAATAATAGTTTTTTACATGGAGGAAATTTTATGTTACAAGAAGAAAAAAAGGCAAAAAGTCTAAGCAAAAAGATTATTTCCAAAATGGCATTGATTGTTGCAGCCGTTTTTCTGCTGACCGTCTTAACCTCAGCCATGCTTGCCTCAAAATCACTGATCCATGTGAACCAGGAGAAGCTGGCGGCGGTTGCCTATGAGAACTCGTTTCTGGTTGTCAAAGACATTGAAAGTGCATACGGAAAGGTGGTAGGTTTTGCAGGCTCCCTGCGAAACATTTCTGCGCTGCCCCCTGAAGAGCAGAGGGGAGCGATTGATACAGCTTTGGTCGGGCTTCTGGATGAGGGAGATGGTTTTCCGACAGGCTTCGCCTATTTTGAGCAGAATGTTATTGCAGATGAAAATGGACAGCCCTACAGCGTTCATGGGGTAGATATGGCCTATGAGTCTGTCGTTTATCCCAATGAGGAGAAAACAGGGTATGTGTTTGAAAAGCATGAGGACGCCTTTGACAATTATGAAAAAGATTACTACAAACAGATTAAGCAGACCGGCAAGCCGTATATCATGGACCCTTATATCTATGAGCTGATGGGAAAGAATATTATGATGATCAGTATTATTGCACCGATTTTGGATGCCGAGGGACAGTTCTTTGGCGTTTCCGGTGTGGATGTCGCACTTGACAACATGCAGGAGAATATGCTGGTCAGTACAGATTATGACTCTGCCCATCTGGTAGCGCTTGCGGAGGATGGTACAATACTGATAGATTCTGCGGAGGCCGGGAAGGTAGGCAAGACAGCCCAAGAAGCCGGATATGACTTGATGGCGGAGGATGCGAAAGAAGTACAGGCTATGCCGGAAGGCGAGAACATGAACAGTAATTCGCTGATAAAAAAGACCAAAAATTTCAGTACCGGAAAGAAGGGAATTTCTGTCGCCATCCCATTAACGGTAAACGGAATGACAAAGTGGACGCTGCATCTGACGGTAGATGAAAATGAGTTCTATGGGCCGATTATCAAAGATGCGGGAAAACTGACGCTTATGGTAATACTCCTTGGCTTGATTCTGTTGATTGCGGTAAACAGCATTATCAAGAGATCTTTAGGGCCTATCCGCCAGATCACCAACGGAGCCGCCAGGTTAGAGGCAGGGGATTTGGACATACATATAGATATTCAGTCTGATGATGAACTGGGACGGCTTTCACAGGCCTTCAATCATATCAGCGCTACCATGAATAATTATGTTGAAGATATCTCAGGGCTGCTTTCACAGATGGCGAACAATAATATGGATATTACGATGAAACAGAAGTATATCGGTGATTTTATCCCAATCCAGGAATCCATCGAAAAGATTTCTCATTCCCTGAATGATACACTGTACCAGATTGTGCTTTCCGCCAATGAGGTTTCTTCAAGTTCTGAAAATGTGTCGTCCGGCGCTCAGATCCTTTCAGAGGGCGCGGCAGAGCAGACGATGGCAATCGACCAGCTGGCAGCCTCGATCGAGAGTTTATCAAAAGATGTGGCGGCAAATGCAAATGATGCACGCACTGCCAATATTACTGTGACGGAAGTGGGTAGGAATATTGAAGAAAGCAATAAGGAGATGGAGCAGTTGATTCACGCAATGTCGGATATCAGCCGTTCCTCCGTGGAGATTGAAAAGATTGTCAAAACGATTGAGGATATTGCAGAGCAGACAAACCTTCTTTCTTTGAATGCGTCCGTGGAAGCGTCAAGGGCGGGGGTTGCCGGAAAAGGCTTTGCCGTTGTTGCAAATGAGATTCGTGAGCTGGCGACAAGAAGTGCGGAGGCGGTGAACCATACGGCGGACTTGATCGAAACCTCCCAGCGTGCAGTGAAAAACGGTATGGGAATTACGGATAATACCGCTAAGTCCCTTGCGGCAGTGGTGGAAGGCTCTGAGACAATCTTGAGTTTTATGGATAAGATTAGCAGCGCGTCCCAGAACCAGAAGAATGTGCTGGAACAGCTTACCAAGAATGTGGAGCTTATCAGTAAGGTCGTACAGTCGAACTCTTCCTTTGCCCAGAACAGCGCCGCGACCAGTGTAAAGCTGTCACATCAATCGAAACGGCTGCATGAACTGGTGAACCGGTTCCGGCTGAAACGGATGTAGAAGCCTGTTTCCATTATTGAAAAACCCTTTAGGCCATGGTATAATGAGGAAGCACGCGAATGTGCGTATTATTTAGAATTCAGATTGCGAAGGAGAATATGATGGAAGCATATACAAGTTTTGCTGAGGTATATGATACATTTATGGATAATGTACCGTACGAACAGTGGGCAGATTATCTTCAGGATATAATGAAAGAATACGATATCTTCGACGGTCTGGTGTTGGAACTGGGCTGTGGGACAGGAATTATGACAGAATTGCTGGCCAAAAAAGGGTATGATATGATTGGTGTGGACAATTCTGAATCTATGCTTGAGCTTGCCATGGAGAAACGAATTAAGAGTGGTCATGACATACTGTATCTTCTTCAAGACATGCAGTCTTTTGAATTGTACGGCACAGTCAAGGCTGTGATTAGTGTCTGCGATTCACTGAATTATATAAAAGATGATGCGGAATTGACAGAGGTATTCAAACTGGTAAATAATTATCTAGATCCGCAGGGTATATTTATCTTTGATTTTAACACAGAATATAAGTATAGAGAGATCCTGGGCGACCGGGTAATTGCAGAGGAGCGGGAGGAGTGCAGCTTTATCTGGGAGAACTATTACAAAGCAGAGGATAAGATGAATGAATATCAATTGACGCTGTTTGTCCAGAGTCAGGAGGATCCAAAGCTTTACCAAAGATATCAGGAGGTTCATCAGCAGAAGGCATATACGTTGGAGAAGATTAAGACCCTGATTGAGAAGGCTGGGCTTCGTTATGTTGCGGCATATGACGCATATACGAAGAAGGCGCCGATGTACACCAGCGGACGTGTCTGTGTGATTGCGCAGGAGTATGGAAAGTAAGAGGGAAAAGAGGCGAAGAATATAAGAATGGAAGATTATATAGTAAGGGCCACGGCTGCAGACCATCAGATTCGAGCATTTGCGGCATCCACGGGGCAGTTGGTTGAGAGCGCCAGGAGCCGTCACAATACCAGCCCTGTCGCCACGGCTGCACTGGGGAGACTTCTCAGTGCAGGTGTGATGATGGGAAGTATGATGAAAAATAATACGGATATGCTGACTCTTATGATTCGTGGAGACGGACCGATTGAGGGACTTACAGTTACGGCAGACAGCTGCGGTAACGTGAAGGGATATGCGGGGAATCCGAAGGTTATGCTTCCTCCAAAGAATGGGAAGCTGGATGTAGGCGGGGCCGTCGGTATTGGACTTCTTCAGGTGATTAAGGACATGGGCTTAAAGGAACCTTATTCGGGACAGACGATTCTGGTTTCCAGTGAGATTGCGGAGGATCTGACCTACTATTTTGCAAATTCGGAGCAGGTGCCGTCTTCTGTGGGACTTGGCGTCCTGATGGAGAAGGATAACACGGTACGCTGTGCAGGCGGATTTATCATACAGATGATGCCGTTCGCCCAAGAGAAGACCATAAGCCAGGTGGAGGAGAATCTAAAGAAGGTTCCGTCCGTGACTTCCATCCTTAATCAGGGACATACGCCGGAAGAACTGCTTGGGATTCTGTTCGACGGATTAGGTCTTGAGATTACAGATACGATGCCGGCCCGTTTCTATTGTAACTGCTCGAAGGAGAGAGTAGAGCAGGCAGTCGTGAGCGTTGGAAAGAAAGAAATACAGGCGATGATTGAAGAGGGGGAAGACATCGAAGTAAAATGCCATTTCTGTAATACAGCATATCAATATACTGTGGAGGAGCTGCGAGAAATCGTAAAACGTAGTAAATAGCTGTGTAGGTGGGAAAGGAAGTGGACCAGCGAGATGAAGGATGGTTTTTTGAAGGTAGCGGCGGCAACACCGGATATTCGGGTAGCGGATGTTGCTTATAATACAGAAAAGATATGCAGTCTGATTGACGAGGCTGTGGATGCAGGGGCAAAACTTGTGGTATTTCCGGAATTATGTGTGACAGGTTATACCTGCGGCGATCTTTTCGCCCAGGATATCCTCCTTAAGGAAGCAAGGCTTGCCCTTCACAGGCTTGCAGAGTATACTGCAAAGAAGGATGCCCTGGTGTTTGTAGGGATACCTATTTCGGTGAACGGCGAGCTGTATAATGTAGCAGCGGCGCTGAATAAGGGAAAGATTTTGGGACTTACAACAAAGACATTTCTGCCAAATTACGGGGAATTTTACGAGATGCGGCAGTTTAGCCATGGTCCGAAGACGGCTCAGGAGATTCTGTTTGACGGACAGACGGTTCCGTTTGGCCCGCAGCTTTTATTTAGAGCGTCGTCTATGGAGTCTTTGGTGGTGTCGGCTGAGATCTGCGAGGACGCATGGTCTACTGTTCCGCCTGGTATGAGAGCCGCCAGGGAAGGGGCTTTGGTGATTGTCAACTGTTCGGCAAGCGATGAAACCATCGGGAAGTTTTCCTATCGCAGAAGTTTAATCCAAGGGCAGTCTGCCCGACTGATATGCGGCTATGTATATGCCAGTGCAGGTGAAGGTGAATCCACCACGGATTTGGTGTTCTCAGGCCATAATCTGATTGCAGAGAATGGAACAATCTTAAAAGAAAGTACTCGTTTTGCAAACGGTATTATCTACTCGGAGATTGACGTGAAGCGTTTGTTAAGCGAGAGAAGAAAGAATACCACATTCCAGGCGGCAGGAAAGCCGCGTCTTAAGCAGATTCCATTTGATATAAGGATAGATAAGACAAGCCTTACCAGGAGTATTTCTTCCAGACCATTTGTTCCGGCAGATGGGCAAGAGAGGGCGAAACGCTGCGAAGAGATTCTTATGATTCAGGCAATGGGACTTAAGAAGCGGCTGAGTCATGCCCATGCGAAGAGCGCTGTGGTGGGGATTTCAGGCGGACTAGACTCCACGCTCGCCCTTTTGGTGTCAGCGAAAGCCTTTGATATGCTTGGTCTTGACCGCAGCGGAATCACGGCGGTGACGATGCCTTGTTTCGGGACCACGGATCGGACATATCGCAATGCCTGCAAGATGTCAGTAAAACTGGGGGCCAAGCTGCGGGAGATTCCCATCAGCGCGTCGGTGACGCAGCATTTTAAGGATATCGGCCACAATCCAGAGGAACACAATGTAACCTATGAGAACGCCCAGGCCAGGGAGCGTACTCAGGTACTGATGGATGTGGCGAACCAGAATGGGGGCATTGTTATCGGAACCGGAGATATGTCGGAGCTTGCGCTTGGATGGGCTACCTACAATGGAGACCATATGTCTATGTACGGGGTAAATGCATCCGTACCCAAGACATTAGTCCGCCATCTGGTTCATTACTATGCGGATACCTGTCAGGACGAGGAGCTGAAAGAAGTACTCTATGATGTGCTGGATACACCGGTAAGCCCTGAACTGCTTCCGCCAAAGGATGGAGAGATTGCCCAGAAAACGGAGGATCTGGTGGGACCATACGAGCTTCATGATTTTTTCTTATATTATCTCTTGAGGTTTGGATATGAACCTGCTAAGATTTACCGGCTGGCCAGATATGCGTTTCAGGGTGAATATGATGATGACATGATTTATAAATGGCTTGAGACCTTTTTAAAAAGGTTCTTTAGCCAGCAGTTCAAACGTTCTTGTCTGCCGGACGGACCGAAGGTGGGGACGGTTGCGTTGTCTCCAAGAGGGGATTTAAGGATGCCAAGCGACGCATGTGGGATAAGCTGGCTTGAGAATCTTAAGAGTGTGCGTGAATCGAAAGGGATGGATAGCAATGAAAGCAAACAAGGAAGTTGCAGTTGAGAAATTCAAAAAGGGTTATAACTGCTGTCAGGCAGTAGTCTGTGCATATTGTGAGGATCTGGGAGTCAAAGAGGAAGACGTATTCAGACTCACCGAGGGGTTCGGCCTTGGCATGGGTGGCTTGCGGGATACCTGCGGTGCAGTCACAGGAATGTTTTTGACCATCAGCCTGGCCAACAGCGCCGGTGATATGGAGAATCCACGGAAGACGAAGATGGATACTTATGCAAAATTCCGTGAAGCGGCGGCCAGATATCGTGAAAAGAATGGTTCTATTTACTGTAGAGAACTTAAAAATATGGATGGTCCGCAGCCGCTTCCATGCTGTATCCAATGTGTAGAAGACGCGGCTGCTTTGGTGGATGAGTATTTTAGAAATAATGGGTCTGTGAAGGACGTATAAAATTTTCATAGGGGCAATTACAGCCCCTATCATTCTGTTATTCGCGGGAAAGATCAATCTGATCTCTTAACTCCTGCATCTGCTGGTCTAGTTCTTCAATGGAGTCAGCGCACATTCGAAGCTGTCTTACAATCTCGTCCGTATTTCCCACGGCTTTTTTATATTTTAGCTTGTGCTCTAGGCTTGCCCAGAAATCCATGGCAATGGTACGGAACTGTACCTCAACTTTCATATATTTCTTTCCGTTAGACAAAAAGATGGGAACATCCAAAATCAGGTGAAGGCTTCGATATCCGTTTAGCTTAGGGTTTTTTATGTAGTCCTTTTGCCGTACCAGAAGGATATCGTCCTGCTTGATAAAGAGTTCGGCCAGGCGATAGATATCATCCGGGAAAGAACAGATTACCCGAAGTCCGGCTACATCTGCAAGATTCTCTCGGATGCTGTCCAGAGTGATGGGATAGCCTTTTCGTTCCAGCTTTTCATAAATGCTTTCCGGTGATTTCAGTCTGCTTTTAATGGCCTCAAAGGGATTCCGATTATATACCTGTGAAAATTCTGCATTCAGTACCTTAAGCTTTGTCTCAACCTCAAGGATTGCAGAACTGTATTCCATCATCAGATGTTTGAAAGACCTTGCGTCCCTTAACTGCTCAGCCTGCATTTGAATAATCTGATCCTGCTTTTTCAATGTCATTGCCTGTTCCGCCACCGTTTGCTCCAACTGATTCTTGCAGGCAAATAATTCGATTGCGTTTTTCACACGGTTGATAACGATAGAGCTTTCGAAGGGTTTGTGGATAAAATCTGAAACGCCTAAATGAAAGCAGCGGTTTTCAATCTCAATCGCATGTTCACTGCTAATAATGAGTACGGGAATGTGCTTGATCCAGTCGTTTTGGCGCATCTCTTCGATTACGGCAAAACCGTCAAGCTTCGGCATCCGGAGATCCAGAAGCAATGCGGAAATCTCGGCGCGGTATTTTCTGAGCTTTTCCAAAGCCTCGGCCCCGTCTGCCGCCATCTCAATCATATAGTCATCTTTTAGTATATCATATAGTAATTCACGGTTTAGCTCCGCGTCGTCTACGACCAGTATTTTTTCCATGTTCTTATACCTCTTTTTCCTGGTGTATGCATTGTAGTATTCTCAGATATAGTATACTTGATTTTTCATGAAATGGGAAGAGATTGCGTGATATGTAAACAAAAATTTGACTTTAAAAGGATATTTTTTGGTGAGATTATGCATTGTATTTGGACATTACATTTTATATAATTGATAAAGTTGTCTTTTTTTGCATATGAGTTACGGATGCGGCCATTGTATGGCATAACGAAAAATATAGAGGAGGTTTCAATATGGAAAGAGATATGACTACAGGAAAACCGATGAAAATTCTGTTGAATTTTACAATTCCTATTTTTATCGGAAATGTTTTTCAGCAGTTCTACAGTATGGCGGATACTGTAATTGTAGGAAAGTTTGTGGGAAATACGGCGCTGGCGGCAGTGGGAGCCTGCGGCACGCTTATATTTTTGATTCTAGGATTTTTGATGGGTATGACGGCGGGGTTTACCGTTGTCACTGCGCAGCACTATGGAGCGGGGAACCAAAAAGCAATGCGCCAGTCGGTTGCATCGGCGGCAATTCTTTCATTGATTGTTTCTATGCTGCTTACCGTGTTGAGTATGGCGCTGATGAAAGACGTTCTGAGATGGATGAATACGCCGGCGGATATGTATAATCAGGCATATGCTTACATCATGGTAATCTGCGGCGGGATAGTAGCGCAGGTGTTGTATAACTTGCTGGCGGGAATCTTAAGGGCGGTAGGAGACAGTAAAAGACCGCTGTATTTCCTGATTCTGGCTGCACTTCTGAATATTGTGCTGGATCTGGTATTTATCATGGTCTTTCATATGGGAGCGGCGGGAGCCGCCTATGCTACCGTGATTTCCCAAGGGGTGTCAGGGCTGTTATGTCTGCTCTACATTATAAAATATGTGCCAAACCTGCATCTTTGCAGAGAGGATTGGAAGATGGATTGGAATCTGATGAAATGGCAGATGAAGATAGGCTTTCCCATGGCGTTCCAGTTTTCTATCACAGCAATCGGAACAATCGTTGTACAGACAGCGTTAAATGTGTTCGGCTCTGTGGCTGTTGCAGGTTATTCAGCGGCTGTGAAGATTGAACAGATTGTGACCCAGGCGTATATTGCGCTGGGGACAGCAATGTCAACCTACTGCGCTCAGAATATGGGAGCCGGAAAGATATATCGAATCCGACAGGGATTTCGCAGCGCAACGTGGATGGGAGAAGTCTATGCAGTCTTAACGGGAATTTTGGTGTTCTTCTGCGGCAAATCCATGACGGTACTATTTGTCTCAGAAAATGTAAGAGAGATTACAGAGTATGTAGATGTGAGCCTGCGATGTGCTGCTATTTCTTTTGTGTTTCTGGCAGTGGTCAACATTTATCGGAACGGTATCCAGGGCATGGGTTTTGGGCTGCTGCCCATGACGGCGGGAATTGCAGAGCTTGTGGGGCGGAGTATGGCGGCGGTGGCTGCATCTCGGTTCGGAAGTTTTTTGGGGATCTGTCTGGCGAGTCCGGCGGCATGGGTGCTTGCTGCAGGTTTGCTTCTGGGGATGTATTTTAGAATCATGCATCAATATAAGGTAAAAGGATTGCTAAAGCCAGGAGAAGAAGATGTGGTTCCTGTGCTGAAGAAGAGATATATATAGTAAGAAAAGAAGGCTATCTGTGTGAATGGATAGCCTTCTTTTTAGGTAAATGTATGAACCTGTTATTTTTTGACATTGACACTCTCAAACTCATCAATAATCTCCTGGGAAGGCGCCTTCGTAGCCAGGCTAACTACAATAATCGTAATCAGTGACAGCAAAAATGCTGGAAGCAGCTCATAGATGTCAAGGATTCCGCCCATTGGACGAATCATGTATTTCCAAATAAATACCATCGCGCCTCCTACAATCATTCCTGCAAGCGCGCCTTGTAAGGTCGTACGTTTCCAGAACAATGCACAAATCATAACGCCTGCGAATGCAGCGCCCATTCCGGCCCATGCGAAAGATACGATTCCGAATACGCTGGAGTTGGGATCCCTTGCTAAGAACAAGGCGATGACAGCAATACCAAGGATGGTAGCTCGGGCAATGTTAAGTCCCTGCTTCTCGGTCAGCTTTTTGCCAAGGAAATCCTGTACAATATTCTCTGATACACCGGAAGCCGCAACCAACATCTGGCTGTCTGCCGTTGACATGGTAGCCGCCAGAATACCTGCAAGAATCACACCTCCAAGTATTGCCGTCAGAACACCGTTCTGGCTCAGTTCGTTAGTCAGTGCGATAATGATACGCTCGCTGTCCTCCAACGGAGCCATACCGCCTGCATTGACGACTGCCAGACCAACGATACCGATGAAGATTGCGATACCCATAGCAAAGGTTACCCAGACAGAAGCAACACGTCTGGAAAGTACCAGCTTTTGTTCATCCTCGATGGACATAAATCGTACCAGAATATGAGGCATACCGAAGTATCCGATACCCCATGCCAGAAGAGATACTGCCGTCAGCGGAGAATATGGGATTGCCGTTCCTGCAACCGCGTCATGGATAGCAGACAGGGAGAGATAACCGGACAGAGACTTGGCGTTGTCCATAACAGCGTCCATGCCGCCGGCATTGCTTACGCCGTAGGTCACGATGGAGACAAGAGCGATAGACATAACGACACTCTGAATCAGGTCATTGGTAGCAACCGTGGTAAATCCGCCCATAATCGTGTAGATTACAATGATAATAGCAAATATGATAACTCCCGTCATGTAATCCAGGCCGAACAGGGAGTTAAACAGCTTGCCGCATGCCGCAAATCCGGAAGCTACATACGGAACGAAAAATATAACGATAATCACTGCGGAGATTGCTGTGATGATGTTCTTGTTATCATGGAATCTCTTTGCAAAGAAGGTAGGTACTGTGATTGCGCCAATTCTCTCCGAATAACGTCTTAATCTTCTGGATGTAAAAAGCCAGTTAAGATATGTACCGATTGCCAGTCCTGCCGCCGTCCAAAATGCATCTGCAAGGCCGGTCAGATAGGCAACACCCGGAAGTCCCATTAACAGCCAGCTTGACATATCGCTTGCCTCAGCGCTCATGGCAACCACCAACGCGCCCATCTTCCTGCCGCCCAGATAGAAATCCTCACTGCTGTTGTTCTTCTTTGCATTATATATGCCGACGCCGATTAGCAGACACATATAGGCAAGAATTGTACACAAAATTACAATACTAATACTACTCATAAATGCACCTCATTCCTTTTTATTGGTTTTACTAAAGCTTATCCTTCCGAATCTGGATGCCGGAAAAATAAAAAACAAGGTTAGATTATCGGTGTCTTTCCCTTGTATGCAATAGTATCATAACAAAATGTTATGTCTCCATAACGAATTGTTATGGTATATTATAGCACTTAGTTAAATTGCTGTCAATTGCAGAAGAACAATTTAAGAATTTTAACAAATTCGACAAATTTTGCATTTGTTCTGGAATTTTGCTTAGAATTAAGTGCCGGGGAAGAATGATGTAGAATGTTGACGGTAGTGTATTCCATTTTTTTTATTCCTATGATATAATTTATCATGATGAGCGCGGAAGAAAGAATAAAAGAATAATATAAAGAATAAGGAGTATGGACGGATGAAGAGAGTATTGTTGAAATTAAGTGGGGAAGCTCTCGCAGGAGATAAGAAGACCGGATTTGACGAGGCCACCTGTATAGGGGTTGCCAGACAGGTAAAGAGATTGGTAGATGACGGGCTTCAGGTAGCGATTGTGACAGGGGGCGGTAATTTCTGGCGCGGCAGGACCAGCGAGACGATTGATCGAGTGAAGGCAGATCAGATTGGGATGCTTGCTACGGTGATGAATTGCATCTATGTGTCGGATATTTTCCGCTATGTGGGGATGAAGACGGAAGTATTTACCCCGTTTGTGTGCGGCGCTTTTACCACGCTGTTTTCCAAGGACCGGGCAGTGGAAGCCCTTAGTGAGGGAAAGGTTATCTTTTTTGCCGGTGGAACGGGACATCCTTATTTTTCAACGGATACAGGGGCTGTACTGCGGGCGATTGAGATTGAGGCGGATGCGATGCTGCTTGCGAAGGCGATTGACGGAATCTATGACAGTGACCCGAAGGTGAATCCAAATGCGAAGAAGTATGATGAGATATCAATTCAGGAGATTATTAATCAGAAGCTAATGGCTGTTGACTTGACCGCTTCAATTATGTGTTTGGAGAATAAGATGCCTATGCTTGTATTTGGGCTGAATGAGGAGAACAGTATTGTAGAGACGATGTCAGGGACATTTACGGGAACGAAGGTTACTGTATAGCTGTGTTGATATATTTGTAAAAATATTGTGTGAGAATAGATTGGTTTGGGTAGAATAAAGGAGGAAGCGATTATGAATGAAAGATTACAAGTGTACGAGGACAAAATGAATAAGACCATGACAAACCTGGACGGAGAATTGGGGACCATTCGGGCGGGACGTGCGAATCCGAATGTGTTGAATAAGATTAAGGCCGATTACTATGGAACGCCGTCTCCCATTCAGCAGATGGCGAACGTATCTGTGCCTGAGCCCCGTATGATTCAGATTCAGCCATGGGACAAGAGTCTGCTTAAGGTGATAGAGAAGGCGATTCAGGTATCCGACTTGGGGATTAATCCGACGAACGACGGCTCTATGATCCGCCTGGTGTTCCCGGAGCTTACGGAGGAACGCAGAAAAGAGCTGGTGAAGGATGTGAAGAAAAAAGGAGAGGCGGCGAAGGTCGCAATCCGTAATATCCGCCGAGACGGTAATGATGCATTGAAGAAGCTTAAGGGTTCGGAGGTTTCAGAGGATGAGATCAAGGATATGGAGACTGAGCTTCAGAAACTAACGGATAAGTTTGTTAAGGAAGTTGATAAGGCAGTAGAAAGTAAGTCGAAGGAAATTATGACGGTTTAATGAGAGAGGGGACAGACCAGAAGCCTGCGTGTGGGTCTGTCCCCACGTTCATGCCTGAAAGGAGAGAAATTTATGGTAATACCGCAGCATGTTGCGATTATTTTGGACGGAAATGGACGGTGGGCGAAGTCAAAGGGGATGCCCCGCAATTATGGCCATGCCCAGGGAAGTAAGAATGTGGAGCGGATCTGTGAGGACGCCTATCATATGGGAGTCAAATATCTGACGGTATATGCATTTTCCACGGAGAACTGGAACAGGCCGGGGGATGAGGTTGCCGCGTTGATGAAGCTTTTGCGGAATTATATGAAGACCTGTCTTAAGACGGCGGCCAAGAATGATATGAAGATTCGTGTGCTCGGTGATGTGACTGGGCTGGATGATGATATTCGGACCAGGATTGAGGAGCTTGAGGAGGCTACGAAGAACAATGGCGGGTTGAATTTTCAGATTGCCATCAATTATGGAAGCCGGGATGAAATTATCCGAGGGGTGAGACGTCTTGTGAAGGATTGTGCACAGGGGAAGGTGGAACCAGAGCAGATTGATGAGAAGCTTTTTGAGGGTTATCTTGATACCCATGATATCCCAGATCCAGATCTGCTGATTCGCACCAGCGGCGAGCTTCGCCTGTCTAATTTCCTAATGTGGCAGCTTGCCTATACAGAATTTTATTTTACGGATATTCACTGGCCGGACTTTACGAAGGAAGAGTTGATGAAAGCCATTGAACAGTATAATGCCAGAGACAGACGTTTTGGCAAAGTGAAAAAGGAGGCAAAGGGACAGGATGTTTAAGACGAGGCTGTTAAGCGGAATCGTGCTGGTAATTGTACTGGTGGCGACGGTAGGAACGGGCGGTAATCTTTTGTTTGCGTTTCTTGGCGCCATAAGTTTGGTCGGTATGACCGAATTGTATAAGATTGTCGGAGTTCACAATAAGGCGCTGGGAGTTGTGGGTTATTTGGCGGCGTTGGCTTATTACGGGCTATTGTGGGGCAAAGCCATGGAATATGTGACCATGCTTTCCATTGTCTTTCTGATTCTACTGATGGCTGTGTATGTGTTTTCGTTTCCTGCGTTTCGTGCGGATCAGGTCATGACCGTCTTTTTTGGTTTCTTTTATGTGGCGGTCATGCTTTCCTATGTGTACCAGACCCGTATACTTCCAGATGGCGGCGTGGTGGTATGGCTGATTTTCTTAAGCTCATGGGGCTGCGACACCTGTGCTTACTGTGTGGGAGTGTTGATCGGAAAACATAAGATGGCGCCGAAGTTAAGTCCGAAGAAATCTGTGGAAGGCGGAATCGGCGGAATTGTGGGTGCAGGTTTGCTTGGCGCGCTGTTTGCCCTTTATATGAACCAGTGGGGAGGCGCGTCTGCCGCTCCATTCTACTATGCTGTGATTTGTGCGGCGGGCGGAGCTATTTCCCAGGTGGGAGATTTAGCAGCTTCTGCCATTAAGCGTAACCATGAGATTAAGGATTATGGGAAGCTGATTCCCGGACACGGTGGAATTTTAGACCGGTTCGACAGTGTGATTTTTACTGCTCCGGTAATCTTTTATATGGCGGCGCTGCTGGCGGGGAGTTTATAGTTTAGACTCTTTTATTATATAATGATAGGAAAGGTTCCTGCATATATATAGTACCGTCGGAGATTCTTTAATATTTGATTTACAAGATGAATGTATTTTACAATGAGAGAGGTAAGAGATGAAGAAAATAGCCATATTAGGCTCCACAGGCTCTATCGGAACCCAGACTCTTGAGGTGGTTCGGGAAAATGGCGACATTGAGGTTCTGGGTATTGCGGCGGGCAGCAATATAAAGCTTTTGGAGGAGCAGATTCGGGAATTTCGTCCGCGGCTTGCAGCCGTGTGGTCTGAGGAGAAAGCAAGAGAGCTAAAGGCACGTGTTTCTGATACAGATACGAAAGTGGTAGCCAAAATGGAGGGACTTTTGGAAGTATCAACTCTTGCGGATACGGAGATACTAGTGACAGCGATTGTCGGAATGATAGGGATTCGTCCTACGATTGAAGCAATCAAGGCGGGGAAGGATATTGCACTTGCCAATAAGGAGACGTTAGTGACAGCAGGGCATATTATTATGCCGTTGGCCAAGGAAAACCATGTGTCCATCCTTCCTGTGGACAGTGAGCACAGTGCCATCTTTCAGTCTTTGCAGGGAAATCCTAAGAAGGCGCTTCACAAGATTATCTTGACGGCCTCCGGCGGCCCCTTCCGTGGAAAGAAAGAGGAAGAACTGCTGGAAATCCGAGTGGAGGATGCCCTAAAGCACCCAAACTGGGAGATGGGACGGAAGATTACAATCGATTCTTCCACCATGGTTAACAAAGGGCTGGAGGTCATTGAGGCAAAATGGCTGTTTGGAGTGGAGGTGGACCAGATACAGGTGGTGGTGCAGCCCCAGAGTATTATTCATTCTATGGTGGAGTATGTGGATGGGGCAATTATGGCAGAGCTTGGAACGCCGGACATGAAGCTGCCCATTCAATATGCGCTTTATTATCCTGAGAGGAGGCATCTGCCAGGAGAGAGGGTAGATTTCTGGAGCCTTGGCAAACTGGAGTTTGAGAAGCCGGACATGGATACCTTCTATGGCCTTAAGTTGGCCTATGAAGCGGGGAAAAAGGGAGGCACCCTTCCGACGGTTTTTAATGCTGCGAATGAACTGGCAGTGCGGCAGTTTTTGAATCGTGAGATTAAGTATCTTGAGATTGTGGAGATCATTGAGGACTGTATGAGGGCGCACAGGAACATCGCTAACCCCTCCCTTCAGGAGATACTGGATACGGAAGCGGCAACTTATGACAGGATCAATAGTAGGAGGTAACTCGTAATTTGGGTATTATATTAGCAATCATTATCTTTAGTTTTATCGTATTCTTTCATGAACTGGGACATTTTTTACTGGCGAAGAAAAATGGTATTGATGTGGAGGAATTTGCCATCGGCATGGGCCCGACTCTGTATTCAAGGGAGTATAAGGGAACGAAATATGCAGTCCGGCTTTTCCCAATCGGCGGGTTCTGCGCCATGGGGGAGGATGAGGAAGCAACGGATTCGCCCGGTAATTTCAACAACAAATCTGTGTGGGCAAGGATTTCCGTGATTCTGGCGGGACCTATGTTTAACTTCATTCTGGCGATTATATTCGCCACGATCCTGACGGCCATGGTCGGCTATGATCGGCCTGTGATAGAAAGTGTGGCGGAAGGTTTCCCGGCAGAGGAAGCTGGTCTTAGGGAAGGCGACCGGATTGTTAGGATGGGGGAAAAGAAGATTCGTATCTTCCGGGAGATTACTATATACAACCAGTTTCATCAGGGGGAGGACGTTGAGATTACCTACAGCCGCAACGGAGAAGAACATAGGGTGACACTGAGTCCGAAGGAGGATGAAGAACTGGGGTATAGCCGGCTTGGAATTACCTCGGAGGGATATCGAAAGGCAAATGCCCTGGAAGCTGTGCGTTATGGCGCCTATTCTGTGAACTACTGGATTAGCACGACTGTTGAGAGTCTTAAAATGCTGATTACGGGAAAAGTAAGTATCAATAACCTTACAGGTCCTGTAGGAATTGTGGATGTGGTGGAGGATACCTACCAGGAGAGCAAATCTTACGGAAATTTTGTGGTGCTTGTGGAGCTTTTGAATATTGCTATTATGCTGTCAGCCAATTTAGGCGTCATGAATCTGCTGCCGTTTCCTGCATTGGACGGCGGGAGGCTGGTATTCTTGTTTTTGGAGGCAGTCCGCAGAAAACGGGTGTCGCCGGAGAAGGAAGGGTATGTGCATATGATTGGAATCGTATTGTTGATGTTATTGATGGTGTTTGTGATGTTCAACGATATCCGGCGGGTGTTCTTTTAAACTTCGATTGCTATTTCTGTGTTATTCAAAAATTTATGAATTATATGTTGACTTAGAGTAAGCTCCAGATGATATAGTGGTTATATGGAATTGCCTCGCGGCTGGGAAGAGGGTATGAGAGCCTGTGCTTTTTCCTTTGCGGAATGGGCAAAATAGAAATGCTTTGACGGAAGAGGTGAGGGAATGACCATTTCAGAAGTAAGTAAACGATATGGAATTTCACAGGATACTCTAAGATATTATGAACGAATCGGGGTGATACCGCCAGTACACAGGAGTGAGAGCGGGGTTCGGGATTACACGGAGGAGGACTGCGGCTGGGTGGAGCTTGCGGGCTGTATGCGAGGGGCAGGGCTGCCCCTTTTAGCTTTAGCGGAGTATGTCCGCTTGAGTCAAAAGGGTGACGAGACCATTCCTGAAAGACGTAAGCTACTGATTAAGCAAAAGGAGCAGCTTTCCGTTCAGCTTAAGGCAATCCAGAATACAATGGAACGGCTGGAGTATAAGATTTCCTGCTACGACAGGGCGATGGAGACTGGCAGGCTGGTCTGGGATTAAAGGAGGAGGAAGCTATGATTTATAAGGAATTTCAAGATTTGAAATTATCTGCGTTGGGCATGGGCGCCATGCGCCTTCCGGTTGTCGACAAAATGGACGAGAATATCGACGAGGCGGCAACAGCTGGGATGGTAGAGTACGCATTTGAGAAGGGGATTAATTATTTTGATACGGCATGGGGGTATCATGGAGGGAACTCTGAATATGTGATGGGAAGGGTTTTGAGTAAGTATCCGCGGGAGAAGTTTTATCTGGCGACCAAGTTCCCGGGATATGATCTTGCAAACATGCCAAAGGTAGAAGAAATCTTTGAAAAGCAGCTTGAGAAATGTCAGGTCTCGTATTTTGATTTCTATCTGTTCCACAATGTCTGTGAGATGAATATCAATGAATATCTTGATGAGCAGTATGGAATCTATGAGTATCTGATGAGACAGAAGGAGAACGGAAGGATTCGTCATCTAGGTTTTTCTGTTCATGGAAATTACGAGGTTATGAAACGTTTCTTAGAAGCGTATGGGAAAGATATGGAATTTTGTCAGATTCAGCTTAACTATGTTGATTGGAGTTTCCAGGAGGCAAAAGCAAAGGTGGAGCTGCTGAATGAATATAAGATTCCGATTTGGGTGATGGAGCCTCTGCGGGGAGGTATGCTTGCAGCTCTCTCGGAGGAGAACACACAAAAGCTGTCTGTCCTTCGGCCTGAGGAGGAGATTCCGGCATGGGCGTTCCGTTTCCTCCAATCCATCCCGAATGTGGTGATGACACTGTCTGGAATGTCAAATTTTGAACAGCTTGAGAAGAATGTACATACTTTTGAAAGTGAGAAACCATTGAATGAAGAGGAGCTTCAGACGCTGCTTGGCATTGCCGACAGTATGATAAATGGTGTGCCTTGTACGGAATGTCGTTATTGTACATCCCATTGTCCACAGGGGATTGACATTCCTTCTATGTTGAAGCTGTACAATGAACACAAGTTTACCGGCGGCGGGTTTATTGCGCCTATGGCGTTGATGGCTGTACCGGAAGATAAACTGCCTTCTGCCTGCGTTGGATGCAGAAGCTGTGAGGCTGTCTGTCCGCAGCAGATTAAGATTTCGGAGACGCTTTCTGATTTTGCAGGCATGTTAAAGCAGGAATAACAGGAAAAGAAGCGGGAGTTGTTGCAAAATACAGCTTGTATACAATATATGGGTGAGGTTCGGTAATCCAATGCCATATATTATATAGAGCAGATATTTTGCAACAGCTTTTTTATGGTATTATACTTTCTTGTCTAATCATACTGCCAATAAACCGTAATTTTATTCAGCTCAGGTTCATCCATATACTGATACCGTACCTCAGTAAGCCCGTACCAGTCTGCAAGATTCTGTGCGGCTGACTTCATGATATTCTGAAATACATCATCATGGGCTTCCTCGTAGAGTGCGTCGCTGGCGAACTTAAGCACCACAGGATTTTCACCGTCTGAAATGACGCTGTTCATCCGCATCAGTACCAGGTCTGGATCGTAAGAGGAATAATACATATTATTCATCATGTAGTAGTTTCGATTCATGACGGTACATGCAGGAAGCACAACATCACGGTCGGGAGTGTGGTTTTTCATAAGCTCCGTATCGTCACAGAGCATATAGTCGTAGCTGATTAACTGGAACTGTTTGACATCCTCTCCCTCGGAGGCCTGAAAAACCGGATCGCCCCAGGTTACATCCATATAGTAGTAGTCTCCCTCACATTTCACCAGATTCCATGCATGGTTCTGCCCTCCACTGGTTGTCCCGGTAACATAGGTGCAGAATACGCCTAGCTGTTCTAAAAGGTACTGAGCTGCTTTCGAGTACCCGGCACAGACGGAGCGCTGATGGATGAATACGCTGTAAATATTTTGGTTATCAGGGGCTTCCAGATCATAGTCAACCGTATTTACTATATATTCATAGACATACAGGATTTTGTTGTAATCGGATTCTTCCAATGAGATTCCTGATAGACATTGGAAGGCCTGAGCTTCGATCTGCTCCTTCATCTGTTCTTTTTCTGTCTCATCATAAGCATAGGTCGGTCTTAGTACGGTATAAGGTTCTGCCCCCTCATAGCTGGTGGCAGAGATTGTGCCGTCGCACCAAAAAATATCTGGGCAGTCTTTTAAGATAAATTGAAAGATTTCATTAGCCCGCTCCGCATCGGAAGCATGAATATATATTTCTTTGGTATTTTCTTGCAGCCCTTCTAGAATTTCTCGGTAGGTAAGCTGCTCTGTCTCATTGAGCTGTTGGTAGTAGTATTTCTGGCTGACCTCATCTTCCTTCAGCACTACCTCCTGAAAGGGGATTTCCTCGGGGCTTGTCAGTTCCCGTTCGATTTCTTTCACCACATTGGGCTTGAAGCCGATGCCGTAGGCGATACAAAACGATGCGACTGCCAGGCAGAGCAACCCGCTTGTCACCGCGATCGTATGTAGGCAACCCCTTTTTCTACGTCGTCTTTTCTTCATATCTGCTCCTTACCGTATCTATTCTAAACAGTTTTATTCAACCGTCGATACTCTATATTATATTCAATTTTCTCAAAATATACAATATCGGTAACGATTTCTTACGGTACTCATATTCTAATCGCAAGAAAGTCTTTTGTGAGGTGTTTCTATGAATGTTATGAAAGCGACCCAGCAGGATACCCCTGATAAAGGAAAACTTAGGATTAACCTTACGTCGGAGATTACAGCCTATCCAGTGGCTGATGCGACGATATCCATTTCTTATACGGGAGTGCCGGACAGCCAGTTGGAGAAGCTGACTACGGATTCTTCCGGCCAGACTGAAACGATTGAGCTGGATGCTCCGCCTTTGGAGTATAGTCTGGATGTGGATAATGAGCTTCAACCGTATTCGGAGTACACGCTTCGGGTGGAAGCGCCGGGGTTTGAGCCGGTTAGTATTGCCGGCGCGGAGATTTTATCCTCTGTTACTGCTATCCAGAACATATCTTTAAGTCCCTTAGAGACAACAGACCCTTCGGAGGAGATATTTGTTATTCCTGCACATACACTTTATGGCTCTTATCCGGCAAAGATTCCGGAGGATGAGATCAAGCCGATGAATGAGACAGGGGAGATTGTCTTAAGCAGGGTGGTGGTTCCGGAGTATGTGGTGGTGCATGACGGGAGTCCAAGGGATTCTACGGCGCAAAATTATTATGTGAAATATAAGGATTACATTAAGAATGTAGCGTCTAGCGAGATTTATGCCACTTGGCCGGCGGATACCATACGGGCGAATGTGCTGGCAATTATGTCCTTTACTTTGAACCGAGTGTTTACGGAATGGTATCGTAACCAGGGGTATGAATTTACGATTACTTCCTCTACTGCTTTCGACCACAAATGGATTCCTGAGCGGAATATTTTTGACACCATATCGGTGATTGTGGATGAGCTGTTTGCTGATTATCTGTCGCGGCCCAATGTGAAGCAGCCGATCCTGACGCAGTACTGTGACGGCAGGCAGGTACAGTGTCCGAATTGGATGACTCAATGGGGCAGTAAATCCCTTGGAGATCAGGGGTATTCCCCGATTGAAATCCTGCGTTACTTCTACGGTGACAATATGTACATCAACTCTGCCGAGGCAATTTCAGGCATACCGTCCTCCTGGCCGGGGTATAATCTGGAAAATGGTTCCAGCGGCAGCAAGGTTCGACAGCTTCAGGAACAGATCAATGTAATCGCCACAGCCTATCCTGCAATACCGAGGCTGAATGTTGACGGAATCTATGGACCGGCCACCGCTGCGGCTGTCAGTAAATTTCAGTCCGTTTTTGGTCTGCCTGCCACCGGAATTACAGATTACAAGACTTGGTATAAGATTTCAGAAATCTATGTAGGCGTATCACGGATTGCGGAATTAACCTAAGAGATACTCTTTACACTGAAAGTAAATGTGTCAGCACATTACACTAGAGAAGCGGGAAATCGGAAGGATTTTATGATAGTGGCAAAATATCTGAAGTCTGGCAGCAGTGCATTTTGCAGGCTGTCTTCCGATTTCCATGGTCTTTTCACCGCCTGAAATTTATCTTTTCATAAAGCGGCGGATGCCGTTTCTGTAAGATTTCTTAATTTCTTTTATTGTTTTCCAAAACCGTTTTGATATATTCAACAGATATTGAAATCATTTTCTCTGTGTAGTACGTTATCTTTCATAGGGGACGCCCAAATGTGCTGTAACAGCAGTACGCCAGAGTTTGCCCAAGGAGTCATGAGACGGCGGGCAGACTCACATAAGGAGGAAAAATTTTGACGCGTGAAAATGAATTGCTGCACCGAATTAAACAAGGAGATACTTCATGCTGGGAAGAGTTGGTGTCTATGTATTACGAGGATATCCTAAGATACTGCATCTATCATTCACCAGATATGGAGACAGCCCAGGATGCGGTCCAGGAGACGTTTCTTAAGGTAATCCGCTTTTTTCCACAGTACCGTAATAGGGGAAAGTTTCGGGGATTTTTGTACAAGGTGGCGTCCAATACCTGTACGGATCTGTGGAGAAAGAGAAAAAACGTGGAGATTTCGGAGGATATGGAATTTCTAGAGACGGGATTTGCAAAGCTTGAAGCCCAGGTAAATTTCCAGTATATGGTGAGGAATCTCTCAGAAGAGCTGCGGGAGATAGTGTATCTTAAATTTGCCCAGGAGTTAACCCTTAAGGAGATCGCAATGGTGACGGAACTGCCTATGCGGACGGTACAGTCCAGACTTCGGAGGGCATTGAAGCTGTTGAAAAATGAGATGGAAGGAAAGGTGTGAGAGATGAAAGGGAAAATGTGTGAAGAATTGAAGGCGGCTTTGAAGATCGAGGTTGTACCATGTGAAAAAAATGTTGACGGATTTTGCAGACACAATGAAGAAGGTGAGCGTCACAGAACAGAAAGAAAAGAACAACTTCTGAGTTTGGTACGAAATATGCAGTCCATGAAGAGGCAGAAGAAAAGAATCGGTTTCTCTGAATTTGTACTCCGGCATATTCCATTTATGGGAAAAGACCTGTGGTTGACTCAGGGAGTAATTGCTTTTTCCATGTTTGGGATATTGTATCTAACGATAAACAGAGATTTGCAGGCGTTATGTATCCGGCATATTCCAATACTTTTAGGCTTACTTGCAATCATGTTGGTTATGGCTTCCATACCGCTTATGTTATCGTCGTACCACTATAAGATGTACGAGATTGAGCTGGCAACGAGGATTTCTCTCCCAAGACTGCTGGCGGCGAAGATGATACTTCTTGCATTGGAATATATGGCAGTCTTTGCCGTAAGCGTGGGTCTGTCAATGAGTATGGCGGATGTGTCTGCTGTGAGCGTAACCTTGTATTTTGTATCTCCTCTGCTTGTGGCATGTACGGGATGTGTGCAGATTATCAGGCATATGGATGGGTGGGAGGAAGCGGCTCAGAAAGTCGGGGTATGCGAAGGGTACTGCGTCTGTCTCGCGGCACTGTTGATTCTTTTGTACCGTATGAAGCCAGTGCTCTATGGCAACGACATGCTTGGTACGGGGATTACCATAGGCATACTCCCAATGTTTCTACAGTCGGTTCGTATGTGGTTAAAGGAGAGCGGAGAAGTAAGTGACAAAGCAAGTGCAGAAATATAAATTAGCATTTTGAGAAGAAGGAGAGTTATATGGAACTAGAAATCTGTGGAATTACGAAACAATATAAGGATAAACGCGCCGTTGATGATATTACACTGACACTTACTCCCGGCGTATGGGGGCTTTTGGGCGCGAACGGGGCAGGGAAGACCACATTAATGCGCATAATTGCCGGAATCCAGCGCCCCACTGCTGGGTGTATCCGGTATGACGGAATCGAGATTGACACCCTCAAGGAGGCATACAGGGATATTTTCGGATATCTGCCCCAGGAATTTGGATTTTATCCGGGCTTCAGTGTTCAGGATTATCTGGAATACATTGCAGCGTTAAAGGGCTTGACGAAGGCAGAAGCAAAGGAGAGAATCGGGATACTTCTTGAGCGGGTATCTCTTTCGAAGGTCAGAAACAAGAAGATATCTAAGCTCTCCGGCGGCATGAAGCGTAGGGTGGGAATTGTACAGGCGTTGCTCAACGAGCCGGAGGTACTGGTGTTGGATGAGCCTACCAGCGGGTTAGACCCAGGGGAACGGGTGAAGTTCCGTAATCTATTATCGGAATTTGCCCATGATAGGATTGTGCTGATTTCTACCCATATTGTGTCAGATATTGAGTATATTGCAACCTGCAATGCGATTATGAAAGAGGGAAAAATCATCGCTACAGGAAAGACAGAGGAGCTTGTCCAGATAGTGGCGGGAAAGGTCTGGTCAGCCAGCATCGACGGCAGGGATCTTGGCGTGTATGAGAATCAGGCTCCAGTGGTAAATGTTTACAACGAAGAAAATGGGAATGTGAGGGTGCGGTATCTTGCAGACAGGGCGGTGGTGCCTGGATCCGTCAGCCAGGAGCCGCGGATGGAAGATTTGTATCTGTGGCTGTTCCCGGAGAGCACCGGCAAGGAGGCATAGTATGCCCTATAGATTGACAATGATAAGGAGAATTTAGATGAGACGATTAATATATCTGGAAATGAAGCGTGTAATCACGAATAGGTCTACCTGGATTTTGCTGGCAGCGCTTGTGTTTTTGTCGGCAGTGATGGCATATTTCCCTATATCATTTGTAAAAACAGAGCAAATAGACGAACAGGGGGAGCTGCATTTATTGGAAGGGAAGGAAGCAATCGACTGCCTGAAACAAAAGGAAGAGGGAATAAACGGAGAGCTTACGGAGGCGGAGTTTCGTCAGGCAATCACGGTATTTCAGGAATGTTACAGGGAGTATGGCTCAATATTTCCGCCGGAGATGCCAAGGGAGGAATATGTACGAAGGATAGAGCCGGTTTTACCTGTGATCCATCTGGTTGCGGCTGTGCTGGCGCCGGAGGGCGTCGGTCTATACACAATGACAGACGCAGATATTGCGCCGGAGGATGGGGGCCGGTTTTATGAACAGTATGTTGAAAGGCTGGTTTTGGAAGGGAAAACGGATGCAGAGCAGGAGAAAATCAGGGAAATGAGTAAAGATATCAAGATGCCGTTTACCTATATTTCAGGATATGACATACCCTCTTTTGAATACCTGACGCTCTATGCCTTGCTTATGATGTTGGTGTTTACAGTGATTATTTCACCCATATTCTCGGCGGAATACCAGACAGGAGCGGACAGTATCCTGCGCTGTACGAGATTGGGAAGGGGGCATCTGGCTGTTGCGAAGATAGTGACGGCAGTACTGATATATTTTGTGACATTTTTGGTCGGAATGGGAGTATTTCTTGCAATTACAGATTTGACATTTGGTATAGAGGGGCTTGAGGCATCCATGCAGACAGTGTGGGGAGTATTCGAGATTTTTGCGTTTACAGCGGGGCAGACCCAGGCAGCAGTCGTAGCAGGGCAGTTTTTGTCCATCCTTGCCATGGTCAGCTTTACCTTGTTTCTGTCTGCACAGTGTAAGAATGTCCAGGATTCCCTGAAAATTGCGATGCTGGTTGGGCTGCTGCCGATAATCATCCGAGTGGTGTCGTCGTCAAATATGGCAAGGCTGATTCAGTGTATTCTTCCCTCCGGAGGGCTTGGACTTTCAGATTCCTTTCTGTTTGAGCTGTTAGGGACAGGGTTTGTGCATTTAGGGCCTGTGACAGTCTGGACTCCTTATCTGATGCTTGGCGCGGCTTTGGCAGAGATTCCTCTGTTTCTGTTCCTGGCGGTGAGGGCCTACTGCAGGCGGCAGAGTTTGTAGTAGAAACACAGCTATTGTAATGCGGGCGGTATCCCAAGAAATTCTTAATAACTGTTCATGATATCTTAGGAAAAAATCAAGGGAATGGCAAAGTATAAAAAAGGAGTATCCATTATCATAGAGGATAAGAAAACCAACAAGGAGGAAAGCGTAAGATGGGTAATTCTAAGGCGAATATAAAAGGAAGGACGATTGCCGTATTCTTCGGTGGATGTTCCACAGAGTATGAAGTCTCTCTTCAATCGGCCTGTTCCGTGATTCAAAATATTAACTCAGACAAATATCATTTGGTTTTAGTAGGGATTGACCGCAATACGGGGAAATGGTTCTGGTATCAGGGCGGCATCGAGGCGATTTCGAGGGACTGCTGGCAGACGAAAGAGGATTGTATACCAGTGTTCCCGTCCGTTGACCGGACCGTTCACGGCATCTGTTATTTGGACGGGGCGGAATTAAAAAATATTTCCCTGGATGGGGCCCTGCCGATTCTGCACGGAAAGAATGGGGAGGACGGTACGCTTCAAGGGATGCTGGAATTGATGGGAGTTCCTGTGATTGGATGCGGTATGCTGTCGTCTGCGTTATGCATGGATAAAGAGCTTGCGCACCAGATTGTACGGATGGGTGGAATTAAAGCGGCACAGTCGGTTGTGCTGGGGTATTTTGGAAACGAGGGAGTTTTGGAAGAAGGTTTCCCAAAAGAAGGTTTCTGGATAATGGATGGGGCAGGAAAGTTATGTAAAAGAGCGGGGAAGAGGGAGCTCTGTGAGAAAGCGCGGGAAATCGGGTATCCCTTGTTCGTAAAACCAGTCCGTTCCGGCTCTTCTTTTGGAATCACAAAGGTGCAAAATGAGGAACAGCTATTCCCGGCAGTTAAGGAGGCGTTCCGGCATGATTCCACGGTAATCCTAGAAGAAATGATTAGCGGGTTTGAGGTGGGATGCGCAGTGCTTGGGTCAAAGGAGCTGATAATTGGCGAGGTGGATGAGATTGAATTGTCCGACGGTTTTTTTGACTATACAGAGAAATATACGTTAAAGACCTCAAGTATTCATGTTCCGGCTCGGATTACACCTGAAAAGGCTGGGGAGATTAAGGCGGCGGCCCTTAGCATCTACCGTATGCTTAGGTGTACTGGGTTTGCAAGGGTTGACATGTTCCTTACGCCAAAGGGTGAGATTTATTTTAATGAGGTGAATACCATACCAGGCTTTACGTCTCATAGCCGTTATCCGAACATGCTTAAGGCGGCGAACATGGAGTTTGGACAGGTGATTGAGCATTTGCTTTCGTGTTGAGTTTGGAGGGGTGAAGATGGAAAAGCTTGTACTAACGGAGGAAGAGATATATAGGGGGAGTCTGATTCTGGTAACGCCGGACTTTCCTTTGCGTGAAGCCATAGAGAGGTCAGATATGAAGTCCGTTTTGGGGGCTGGCTTTACTCAGGCAAAAATGCCGGATATTCTGCTGAGGCAGCAGGCGGTCAGAGCTTTGCAGGCCTTGCTGTCTGACATTGGATGTAAGGAGGAGATTACAGCGGTCAGCGGATTTCGGACACAGAAAGAACAGGAGGAAATCTGGGAGGACTCTATGGCTGAGAATGGGGAAGCCTTTACCAGAAAATTCGTTGCAGTCCCGGGGCACAGTGAGCATCAAAGCGGTTATGCCATTGACTTAGGGGAGAATGTACAGGATATAGATTTTATCTGTCCCCGCTTCCCTCACCAGGGAATCTTTGGGAAATTCAGAGAGAGGATGGCGTACTTCGGATTTGTGGAGCGTTATATGGCTGGTAAAGAAGAGATTACGGGAATTGGAGCAGAACCGTGGCATTTCCGTTATGTAGGGTATCCTCATTCCGTGATTATGGCTGAAAGGAATATGGTTTTGGAGGAATATATTGAGTTTCTACATACAACGACAGAATGGGGGAAGCCATATATTTTCCGAGATAATGAAGCTTGGGCAGAGATTTCCTGTATTTCTTTGGAAAATGGTGGTAAGGAAACGCTTGAAGTGCCAAAGGAAGCCCTGTATCAGATTTCAGGGACCAATGAAGGCGGTGTCGTAGTCACCCTGTGGAGGAAAAATGATGAGAAATAGGGAGGAAAGGTCGGCAGGGATCGACTATTTTCGGATGGCAGCAGCCTTTATGGTGATTGCGATTCATATTTCTCCTTTTTCAGGTTGGAATCAAGAGGTGGATTTTCTGGTGACCTATTGCCTTGGAAGGGTGGCAGTTCCATTTTTCTTTATGACTACAGGCTATTTTGTCCTTGCACCTTATGTTAGAAGTGGATTTCGCAAAAAACGCTCTTTTTATAAATTCATGGTGAAGAATACGGTGATGTATCTGGCGGTTACGGTGATGTATCTCCCTCTTACTATTTATTCTGGAAATATGCCGAAGAATATCTCTGGATGGATAAAGGCGCTTGTGTTTGATGGGACATTTTACCATCTGTGGTATTTTCCGGCTGTTTTGGTTGGAAGTGCGGCGCTTGTGCTGTTGTCCGGCGCAGGAAATCTTAGATTATGTTTTGCAGACATACGTCATAAGACGATGGGAGATTGGCGGCTAATTTCTGCATGGGCAGCAGTGGGAGCCGTGGTAATGGCCTATGTGGTTGGGGTATTTGGCGACAGTTATTACGGAGCAATCAAAGAGGTGCCTTGGATTAAGGCAGTGTATGATGGGATTTTTCAAGTCAGCAGTTACACCCGTAATGGGCTGTTTTTTGCACCGATTTTTCTCTTGCTTGGAATGGGGCTTGCATTGATGAAAAGTTTGTACCCGAAGAGAGTCTGTATATGGGGGTTGGCATTGGGGGCGGTGTTTTTGATAGGGGAGGGATTTCTTACATACAGTCTAAAATGGCAGAGGCATAATAGTATGTATTTTTTCCTGGTGCCGGTTATGTTTTTTCTGTTTCAGCTCTTACTGATGATACCTGGGAAAGCCGGCCCATTTTTTAGGAAAGGATCTCTAATCCTATATGTGCTTCACCCGGCAGTGATTGTGGCGCTGCGGGGAATGGCACAGTTACTAGGACTTAAGAAACTATTGGTGGAAAATACGTTTGTCCAGTATCTTTCAGTTTGCGCAGGAACGCTTTTGGCGGCGTATGTGTACCTGAGACTTAAAGAAAGACTTGCTAGGTTTGTTAGATAGATTATATATGATGGGTTTCATATGGCGGTTGAGGAAGAGGAGAACAGTATGTGTGTAAAAAATGATAATTACCAAAAAGGGCGGGCCTGGATTGAATTAAACATGGAAAATCTGGCTCATAATGCGAGACAGTTTCAGAAACTCCTGCCGGATTGCTGCACACTGATGCCGGCAGTCAAGGCAAATGCTTATGGCCATGGCGCCAAAAGAGTTGGAAAAGTATTGTCTGAGATGGGGATTTCGGATTATTGCGTGGCTTCGGTCACCGAGGCCGTAAAGCTCCGGCAGTCCGGGATTAAGGGGCAGATTTTGATTCTGGGATATACGCCGCCCTGCCAGTTTCATGAACTGGCGCAGTATCACCTGACACAGACGGTAGTGGATCTGCCCTATGCCAGATTGTTAAACGATTATGGACATCCGGTCTGCGTCCATGTGGGGATTGATACGGGGATGCATCGTTTGGGCGTGCGCAGTGAAGAGCTTGATCATATCTGTGCAATCTGGGAGCTGGAACATCTGAATATTACGGGGGTATATTCACATCTGTGTGCGTCGGACGGTAATTCTGAGAAGGAGATTGCATTTACCAGAAAACAGATTGCAGAATTTCAAGCAGTGGTGGATACCTTGCATAGAAGGGGAATCAAGGGATTTCGGACACATTTACAGGGAAGCTATGGGGTGCTGAATTATCCGGAGCTTGAGTTTGATTATGCGAGGGTAGGGATTGCCCTGTATGGAGTTCTTAGTATGTCGGGGGAACGGATTGCGGCGGAGGTGGAACTTAGACCGGTGTTATCTCTGAAGGCCAGGGTTACTTGCGTGAAGGTACTTCATGAGAATGAGGTGGCGGGTTATGGGCTTGCATTTAAGGCAGAGAGAGATATGGTGATTGCCGTGGTTTCAATTGGTTATGCGGACGGGATTCCCAGGGAGTTGTCTAACAAAGGGTATGCGCTTGTGAATGGCTGCTGGGCGAATGTGATTGGGCGCGTATGTATGGATCAACTGCTGTTGGATGTGACGGGGATTCCCAAGGTGCATGCCGGGGATGAAGTGGTTTTTATTGGGAGAAGCGGGGGTAAGGAGATTCAGGCATGCGAAATGGCAGGAAGCGCGGGAACGATTTCTAATGAGATCTTGAGCAGGCTTGGGGAGAGGCTTGGTCGGGTGTATGTGTAGAAAGACGAAAAGATTGTGATGTCAGTATGGAACCGATTACTGGTATGGCAGTCTTTTTTTATGTATTGAACAGGGTATGGCGGGGAATTTGTTGGAATAAATTGTGAGAACTGAGATTTTTCGCAGAGTATCCTACTCTAAGAAATATTTCTAAATAGCATATCTATTATAACTACCTTAGTTAAATAATTCAATAGCAAAATTGCTTTTAGAGGGTTTTTGTCAATATTTGCTAGAGTTACGCGTAAATCATTCAAAAATATACGGGATAAATTCGCTCTATTTAAGACGGTAAAATATATAGTCTGTATTTTTTCTAAATTTTCTTGAAATAACTCCAGAAAATAAATTTAAAATTTTCGCAGAGTAGGATACTCTGCGAAGGATGTGATTGTCATTTGGTATTTGCTTTATTGCCATAAACAGAATGAACGGGAGACATTGGATATCTGCAGGCAGAATATATCTAAGGGAGCCTTGCTGAATGCATTTGTCTTTACTTATGACAGAATGCGCAGATTTCAGGGAGAATGGCATATGGAGAAGCAGTTGATGTTTCCGGCAGGCGTGTTCCTTGAAAGTGATGATGAAGCGACGCTGATGGAGGAGCTTAGGCGGTATAGCAAAAAAGCAAAGCCGGGCGCAGTGTTTAAGGCCCTAGCTCCTGTAAAGAAAAGTGAGGAAATGTTCCTTAAGTCTCTCTGCGGGGAGTCACGCCATCTTGGCATGTCGAAAGGTGTGATTCAGGATGGGATTACTCAGATCACAGAAGGGCCGCTTCGGGGAATGGAAGAGAGAATATGTCGAATTGACAGGCATAAGAGGCTGGCTAGGCTCGTATTTCCACAGAGTATTTCCCTTCAGCATAATTTAATAGGAAGTGTTACATCAGAAAGCTTCGTTTTCGGGAGTGTTCCGGTGGGACTTGAAATTATAGATAAAAGTTAGAAATATCCCAATATTTGTAAGGTTTAAGCAGTAGTAAACAGAGGAGCAAAAAAGACGATGGACAAGGAAAAGTACTTAACAGATCCGAGATTTAAAGGAATTGAGCCTTTCAAGGATAAGGTGTGGCTTTCTTCCCCGACGATGCATGGGGAGGAGCTTAGGTTTATGACAGAGGCGTTTGAGACAAATTGGATGTCCACAGTGGGAGAAAATATAAATGAAGTCGAGCGTATGACGGCTGAGAAGGTTGGCTGCAAATACGCTGTGGGGCTGTCATCCGGAACCGCCTCCCTCCATTTGGCGGTGAAGCTGGCAGGCGAGAGGCTCTATGGGCAGCCGGAATTAGGAAAGGGAACTCTGTTTGGAAAGAAGGTTTTCTGTTCCGACATGACCTTCGACGCTACGGTGAACCCAGTGGTGTACGAGGGCGGTATGCCTGTTTTTATTGACACAGAGTACGATACCTGGAACATGGATCCAAAAGCGTTGGAGAAAGGTTTTAAGCTTTATCCGGAAGTGAAGCTGATTGTTTTGGCCCATCTCTATGGAACTCCCGCAAAGCTTGAGGAAATCAGGCGGATTGCCGACACTTACGGGGCGCTGCTGGTGGAGGATGCGGCGGAGTCCTTTGGGGCTGCTTATAAGGGCAGGCAGACGGGGAATTTCGGTGATTACGGAATTATCAGCCACAATGGGAATAAGATCATTACTTCCAGCTCTTCCGGCATGCTCCTTACGGATTCAAAAGAAGATGCGGATAAAGCCAGAAAGTGGTCGACACAGAGCAGGGAGGACGCGCCTTGGTACCAGCATGAGGAACTGGGCTATAACTACCGGATGAGTAATGTAACCGCAGGGGTACTGCGGGGACAGTTCCCGTACCTAAAGGAGCATATCCGTCAGAAGAAGGAAATCTACGAGAGATATAAGGATGGCTTGAAAGGGCTGCCGGTGAGCATGAACCCGATCCCAAGAGATTGTGAGCCAAACTATTGGATGAGCTGTATTCTTATTGATAAAGAAGCAATGTGCAGACAGATACGGGGGGAGCGGGAAGGGTTGTATGTGAGTGAACCAGGGAAGAGCTGCCCAACCGAGATATTGGAGGCGCTGACGGCTTTTAATGCGGAGGGAAGGCCAATCTGGAAGCCGATGCATATGCAGCCGATTTACCGGATGAATGGGTTTGTAACGAAGGACGGGAACGGACGCGGAAGGAGCAATGCTTATATAGACTTAGGAAAGGCGGCAGACGCAGGCGTTGATATATTTGAGAGAGGGCTTTGTTTACCGAGCGATAATAAGATGACCAAAGAGCAGCAGGATAAGATTATAGCAGTCATTCGGGCATGCTTTGAGTAGGCGCAGGGTGGAGGAAGCAGGCGAATAGATAGGAGGACGGCAGATGAAAGATTCAGTGAGAAATAGAACGATTTACGAAAAATATATAAAGAGACCTCTTGATATCGTCTGTGCCCTTTCGGCAATCTTCTGCTTTTCATGGCTGTATCTCATTATTACAATTCTGGTAAAAATCAAACTTGGTTCTCCGGTGCTGTTCAAACAGATGCGGCCTGGGCTGAATGAGAAGCTGTTTCCGGTCTGCAAATTTCGGACAATGACGGATGAAAGAGATGAAAAGGGAGAATTGCTGCCGGATGATGTAAGGCTTACAAAGTTTGGAAAGTGGCTGCGAATTATGAGTCTCGATGAACTGCCGGAGGCCTTCAATATTCTGAACGGAACAATGTCGGTAATCGGGCCCAGACCTCAGCTTGTCCGAGATATGGTATTTATGACGGACGAACAGCGGAAACGGCATAGTGTAAGGCCGGGGCTAAGCGGTTTGGCGCAGGTCAACGGCAGGAACAGTATTAGCTGGGAAGAAAAATTGGAGTGGGATCTGAAGTACATAAAAAAGATTACGTTTTTGGGCGACGTGAAGATAATCATGGATACGGTTTTGAAGGCATTTGTAAAGAAGGAAGGCATTAATCGTGAAGGTACGGTCAGCGATATGGATTTTGGCGACTGGCTGCTATCAGAAGGAAAAATCAGTCAGGAAAAGTATCGCGAGAAACAAGTGGAGGCGAAGAAATTACTGGCATAAAATGCATGGGTAGATTTCCCGTGTTGATTGGAGAAATGGAACATGGAAAAATACAGCGTTCTGATGTCGCTGTACATCAAAGAAAAACCAGAATATTTAGAACTTGCAATTCAGAGTATGATTGACCAAACGCTGAAACCAGATGAGATTGTGATTGTCAAAGACGGAGAAATTACAGAGGAATTGCAGGAGGTGTTAGAACGGTTCACGGCGTCATATCCAAAGCTTTTCCATATTGTAGGATATGAGAAAAACCGCGGCCTTGGGCTGGCTCTTAATTATGGCTTGAAACATTGTAAGAATGAGCTGGTAGCCCGTATGGATACAGATGATATAGCGAAAAGGAACCGTTGTGAAAAACAAGTGGAAGTGTTTGAGAAATATCCGTATCTGTCCATTGTGGGTTCGGCTGTGGATGAGTTTTGCGGCACACCTGATAACGTCACAGGCCGCCGTGTGGTTCCGAGTAACCCCAAAAAAATATACGAGTTTGCAAAGCGGAGAAGTGCCTTCAACCACCCTTCCGTAATGTACAGGAAAAGCAAAGTTTTAGAATATAAGGGTTACAGTGATTTGCGGCGGAACCAGGATGTAGACCTTTTTGGAAGGATGCTTTATGGAGGCTGTAAGGCGGCGAATTTTGAAGAATCCCTGTTATGGTTTCGGTCAGACGATAATCTCTGCAAACGGCGCAAAAGTTGGGAGAATACTAAGAGCTATATCCAAACCATCAAGAAGTTCTGGAAAATGGGTTACTCAGGTTTTTCTGATTACGTAATGGTAGCAGGCGCCCAGACGCTCATGTTTGTGATGCCAATATCAATACAAAACTGGCTGTATAAAACATTTTTACGGAAGTAATTTAGAGGATTTTTAAGAATGAAGATATCAGTGATTGTACCTGTTTATAACGCAGAAGAATATTTGAAAAACTGTATCATGAGCGTTGTCCGCCAGACCTACGGCAACTGGGAACTGATACTGGTGGACGACGGATCTTCGGACGGCAGTTTGAGTATTGCCGATTTGGCGGCAGAAAAAGACGAAAGAATCAGAGTCATTCATCAAAAGAACGCCGGCCCCGGCGCGGCAAGAAACCGAGGAATTAAGGAAGCCTCAGGGGATTATGTAGTTTTTCTGGATTCGGATGATTACATAGATAAGAATTATTTTCAGTTACTTGTGCCGAAAGCAAGGATAAATGACGTGGTTTTTATTGATGTGTGCCAGATAGACGGTAAGGGGAAACTGCTGAAAGAGGAAAAAATGTCTCAGTATAAAACATGGACAAAGGACAGATTGATTCGTTCCCAGATGACGGGAAAAGTCCAGTGGGGGGGGTAAGAAAGGCAGTTAGTTTAAGGTTATTGAAAGAAAATAATATCGAATATACATTGCATAGCATAGGAGAGGAAGCGCTTTATAGTTTCCGTATTCTTTATGCAGCCGATCGGATAGGATTTTTAGATGAGAAACCAGTGTATTTCTACGTCAACCATGAAGGAAGCCAGTCTAAAATTAAGTCATCTGATCCTTGGGGAGGAGCGGTAGAGTGCTTAAAGGAATACTTGCAGGAGAATGGACTGTATGAAAAATTCGCAGACACACTTAACGCCTTTCGTGCAACTGCCGCCGTTGTTTCGCTGGATAGGATAGCGAGGCTGTATAAAGGAGAAACATGCAGAAAGAATGCTAAGGTCCGAATATGCCGGTTCCACATGCTTTATGATAAGGAGAGGGGGATTGACCTGGATAGCATGAGCTATAAAGCCAAGATTTTCGTTCCATTTCTGATGAAAGGGCAGTATCGCCTGATATTTCTATGCAGTTGGTTAAAAAGCCTGATTACATAGAAGTAACGTTTAGGAACATCTCTGTAGTTATGGCGGGAAAGGACTCGTTATGAACATCGAAGCAAAGCTCAATTATCAATTAAATAAATATCCGGCCGTTAAGAAGGTGATAAAGCGGGTATATCAGAGGACAATGTATACGGTTTCTCCAAAGATAAAATCAGAAGGGAACATTATCCGGATATCTCCCAAGGACCCGAAGCATGAATATTTCTTTGGCTATTATGATAAGTCTCCCTGGGACGTCACAGACCGTTATATGCTCTGCATGAAAGCGAAGGATACGTGGAGCGACGTATCGCCCAGAGAGACGGCGCAGATTATCCTGATTGATACGAAGCAGGATAACAAAACGGCGGTTTTGGCAGAAACCCATTCCTGGAATGTGCAGCAGGGCTGTATGCTTCAGTGGTTGGGACCGGAATTTAAAGACAGAGTTCTGTTCAATGATTGTCGAGATGGGAAATACTGTTCTGTGATATTAAAACTGGAATTTCCAAAAGACAGCAATCTTGACGGGCTTCAAGTAACAGAGGAAAAAGTGATTCCTGCACCGGTGTACTCCGTGGCAGCGGACGGAACGTTTGCTTTAACGCTGGACTTCTCCAGGCTTTACCGGCTTCGTCCGGGCTATGGTTATTATAATGTCAGGGAAGAGACGGCAGGTGAAAAATTGCCGGATAAGCCTTGTATCTGGCGTGTGGATCTGGTCTCCGGTGAGGTGAAGCCGGTACTCAAATACAGTGATTTTGCAAGCTTTTTGCCCCGTCCGGAAATGGAAGGGGCGGAACATAAGGTGAACCATATCATGCTAAGCCCCAATGGAAAACGCTTTATGGTGCTGTACCGTTGGTTTGCAGGGCAGCGAAAATATACGAGGCTCGTTACCTGTAATGTGGACGGCACAGATATGTATGTGCTTTCCGACGACGATATGGTTTCCCATTGCTGTTGGCGAAATGATAAGCAGATATTCGCATATGAGAATAAGAAACATTCCTTAAAAGGTGATAAAGCGGGCAGCGGCTATTACCTGATGAAAGATAAGACCCATGAGTACAGGAGATTTTGGCCGGGTATTGATTATGACGGGCATCCCAGTTATTCTCCGGACTGCAGCCGGGTTGTGTTTGACCGTTATCCGAACCGGGCAAGAATTGCATCTGTCATGGTAAGCAATGCAAAAAACCGGAAGGATTCCGGCGTAAAGGTGGCGGCCAGGGTATTCGCTCCCTTTAAATACGATAATGACACCAGATGTGACTTGCACCCGAGATGGAACAGAAGGGGAGATAAGATCTGCTTTGATTCTGTATTCGAAGGACACAGGGGCTTGTATGTGGTGGCGGCGCCCGATAGCAGAAAAGATAACCCGTTAATCTCAGTTATTGTGCCAGTATATAATGTTGAAAAATATCTAAAGAGATGTGTTGCTTCGATTTTAGAACAGACCTATGAAAACTTAGAAATTATTCTTGTAGATGACGGTTCCTCCGATCATTCCGGAAAAATATGTGATGATATTTCCAAGCTGGATGTCCGTGTGAAAGTCGTCCATAAGGAAAATGGGGGGCCTTCAAGCGCAAGGAATGTGGGGCTTGAGGAGGCATCAGGTGATTTCTTGACTTTTGTAGACAGCGACGACTGGCTTGATGAAAATATTTATCAAACATGCATCAATACTTTTGAAAAATATGGCTGCGATGTCGTTGATTTTAAAACCTTATTAACGGAACGCAAGAAATCACAGAAAAGTAGCGTTGGCGGCAAGCCTATTATTATAGAAAATGAAAGTATTCTGTATGACTATCTTTATAGGGGACAGACCGAAAAATGTCCGTTTTCGGCTTGCCGTAAAGTATACAGGCGGGCTCTTTACGATGATATCAGGTTTCCTGTGGGGAGGGTGAACGAAGATATCGCGACCACCTTCAAGGCGCTTTCAAAAGCGGGAAAGCTGATTCATATAGAGGATGTTGGATATTATTACTTTCAAAATCCGCAGAGCATTACGAATGGGGAGTTAAGGAAGCGGGATTTTGATTTGTTGGATGCAAGTGAAGAGTTATGCAAGTTATCGATAGGCTGCAGAGACAAAAGAATCCATCAGCTGGCAGAAATAAAACTGGCGCGAAGCTATTTTTCTTTATTAGCGAAAGCAGCGGTAGGAGGTTTTGCAGCGGATATAGAAAACCCAAAGAAATGTGCGCGGGAGCTGACGGTAAATCTGCGCAGGAACTACCGGAAACTGATGTCAGCGGCAATACCGGTAAATAGGAAGGTACTGATAACGTTTATGGCGTTTGACTATCGATGCATTGGAATCCCGGCTAAAATATTTAAACGGCTAAAATACGTTTGCTGTAAAAGGTAACTCTTGACATAGTTGAAGGGAAAGAAGAGATGATACGAATACGACAAGCTATATATAATTTTGTTTCCAGATTCAATATGGAGAAATATTGGCGCAGGCGCATTGCTGTTCAAAATTTGGGGGGGGGGGCTGAAACTATATTACCTTGTTTGGCTAAGGCGTCAGGAATCGAAATTTGGAAGTACAATGGGAACAGGGAAGGCAACGAAAGACAGCCCATCATGCCATTTTTCAGTTCCGCCCTGTCTTCCCCATGGTTTGTCAGGTATTATTCTGGCGAGAAATATTGTGTTTGAAGGGCGTGCTGTTATCTACCAACATGTGACGATAGCGGAAAGCGACCCAGAGAAGGTAACTTATATTGGGGATAATGTCATGATTGGCGCAGGCGCGTGCATATTGAACAATGTCAAGATTGGAAGGAACGTGAGAATAGGCGCAAATGCGGTTGTAACACAGGATGTTCCGGACGATTGTACCGTCGCAGGCGTACCGGCCAGAATTGTCAGGCACGAAAAGAAATAACTGAGGTTGTTTATGAATAGATGTAAGGGATAGAGGATGTAATGAAACTACAGATGAAATTGGGAATCAAAAATTTTTATTTTATTGTGCTGAGTATTGTGCTCATAATCGAAATGAATCCTAGTTACAAGGAGAATACGGTGGTAAGATATGGCGTAATTATGCTTTGTTTTGCCTTGCTTTGCGTGAGATGCGTTCAATGCAAACGGTTTCCAATAAATCTGTTTTGGCTCTGGAGTATAAGTGAGCTTGCTTTTTGCATTTTGAGCAGTAAGTGGAGCATAGATTCAGAGACAACCATTCAGGCATGTAAGAATATATTCATCGTATTGTTTATATGTTCCATGACATACAGCATGGTCGAAAATACGGAGGACTTTCGGGCTTTCTGGACGAGCATATGTACAGCATATGTTTATAATTCTTTTTATGTATTGTTTGTGGTTGGAATCGACAATTTGGGAAAATCAAGACTGGGCGTTGACTACGAAGGGCTTGAGATGTGGAATGCAAATGCAATCGGGGCATTTGCGGGCTTTGGATGCGTTATGTTTCTATACAGTACAATTATCACAAATAATAAAATAGGAAAGATGATCAATGGGGCCCTTGCCTTGTTCATGTTACTCATGTGTTTGAACACAGGGTCGAGAAAAGCGCTCCTTGTAGTCGCTGTCACAGGAGGGTTATATTTTTGCTTGAAGGATAGAGGGAGTAAAAAACCGCGCAACATATTAATCATGTTGATTTTACTTATAGCTCTATGGAATGTCATAATGACGAATGACAATCTGTATATGCTCATTGGGAGCAGAATGGAGAGGCTGGTGGATTCGCTGCTTGGTCATCAAACTTCAGAAAACAGCATGGGTATGCGTACGCTTATGATTATACATGGAGTGAGATTTTTCCGTAAAGAGCCAATCCTGGGGTATGGGGTGGATTGCTATAGATATCTTTCACCGTTTGGCACCTATGCCCATAATAATTATATTGAATTGATGGTTGGAACCGGTCTTATTGGTCTTATTGTTTATTATTCTATTTATATTTATTCACTAATAAAAGGATATTATTTTGTGTTTAAAGAGCACGATGATATGGTAATTTTTCTCGTTTCGTTGTTGACGATTATTGTGGTGAATCATATGGCGATTGTATCTTATGATGATATTACTTACAGTATCATGTTCTTGCTGATTATTTCATATATACGGTTGCTGACACAGCAGAAATTGAGAAACATCAAAGAAAAAGGGGCTTTGCAGCCATGATTAAAAAAGTTCTATTCGTTACAAGATTTATGAGCGGAGGAGGCGCGGAAAGGGTAATCTCTGTGTTGTCCTCTGAGATGGAAAAACAGGGATATGAAGTAGGGATTCTGGTCTATAACCGTACAGAAAAAGATTATGCAACGGCTTTTGGTGTTAAAGTCCTGACGCTGGGAGAAGGCTATAGTGAAAATAAAGGAAACTCAGTGACACGAAAGTTTTACAGACGGAAGCAGATCAGGCAGGTTGTGAAGGAGTATAAGCCGGATGTTATTATCCCCTTTTTAAAGCCCATTGTGGTGGAAACCTATCAGTTTGCCGCTTCATTAGGGATACCGATTCTTGCTACGGTCAGAAATGTGCCGCAGTTTAGCGGGAAATTGGACCGTATGATGTATCTGTATGCGGTTAGTCATTGCAAAGCTGTTTTTTTGCAGACAGCACAGCAGAAGCAGAACTTTAATGAAAAGATTCATGCGAAAACATTTGTGGTATCAAACCCAGTAAGCGAAGTCTTTTTAGAAACAGGGGCGGCCAGAAATTATGAATTAGTTCAAAAACCTTCCAAAGTTATTGTTTCAGCAGGAAGATTGGATAAACAAAAAAATCAGAAACTCCTTATCGAGGCAATGGCGCTGGTTCATAAAAAACATGATGACTGGGTTTTGAAGTTGTTCGGTGAAGGAAAAGAAAAAAGGAATTTAGAAGCATGTATCCGCAATCATAAGGCTGAAAATTACATTTTTCTGTGCGGAAGGACGAACCATCTTCCGGAAGAATTTGGGAAAGCCGATCTATTCGTCTTAAGTTCAGATTTTGAAGGGATGCCGAACGCACTGTTGGAGGCAATGGCGGCGGGGATGCCCTGTGTTTCTACAGACTGCCCGACAGGTCCGGCGAGCCTGATTGGAGACAATGTATACGGGCGTTTATCTCCGGTTTCAGACGCGATTTTGCTTGCAGATAATATTATGTATTTTATTGAGAAACCTGAGGAAGCAATTTGCTGCGGAGAGAAAGCATATCATTATATCCGCGATAATTATTCACCGCAAAAGATTACAGAAAAGCTGATAGAAAATATCAATAGGTATATTGATTCATGAAGTGTTGGAAAGGAAAAGAGTGAGAGGAAGAACTGAAATGGAAAGAGTGCTGCATATACCGGGCTGCGAGGTAATGGATCGGACAAACGGGATCAATAGCTTTTTGATGAATGTATATCGGAATATTGACAGAACCAGATACCAGTTTGATTTTTTGGTATATGGAAACGGCGTGGGAGACTATGATGAAGAGATTTATGCGTTGGGAGGTAATATTTTTCGGGTCCCAAGACCGGGCGGCAATTTGTATAAGAATGTAAAGTATACGTATGAGGTAATGAAGAAAGGAAAATATAAAATCATTCATAGACATACGGCGGTATCCCTCTGCTGGACAGATTTATTCGCGGCAAAAAGAGCAGGTATAAAGAACCGTATCGTACATTCCCATGGCACCCGCTGTAATAAACCGTTTTTACATAAGCTGTTTTATCCGTTGTTTTGCAGGTATGGGACCCATCGGCTTGCCTGCGGAGCAGAAGCAGGAAAATGGCTGTACCGAGGGAAAGCCTTTAAAACCATCAGAAACGGAATAGATGTAGAAAAGTATGGGTTTTGTGAAGAAAAACGAAAGAGCTTCCGAAAAAAATTAAAAATTAAAGATACAACCTTTGTGATCGGAAATATTGGGAGAATTAGTGAAGAGAAGAATCCATTTCTTTTAATTGATATATTTGAGGAACTGCTGAAAAAGAAAAGGGATGCCGTATGCATTTTTGTAGGGGACGGAAATTTGAAAAAGGATGCGGAGCATAAAGTAAAGGAAAAAGGGCTTGAAAAGAGGGCCTTTTTCACAGGCTGTTCGGAGGATGTTCAAGGGTGGCTAAGCTGTATGGACGTTGTAGTCTATCCTTCTCTTTATGAGGGATTTCCTTTTTCTGTAATAGAAAGCGAGGCGGCGGGAGTGCCGTCAGTCCTTTCTGATAGGGTCCCTGTTGAGGTGGATGTGACCGGACTTTCCAGGCAGGTTTCCCTTACTGCTCCTTTGCAGCAATGGGCAGAAGCGGTGATATTGCAGGGAACAGGGTATCACGAGCTTTTGCGGCGAACCGATTTTGCTGATAAAGTGCGCAAAGCCGGATATGATATCCGGCAGACGGCAAAGGCTATGGAGGAATATTATACATCGATCTTATGATAGAAAAGCTTATGGAGGTATTTGAACAATAATGGGCGGACGAAAGTTTGTTAAAAAAGGACTGAGGTATTTGACCGATAAGGACTATCGCTTTCGATTTAATTCCAACTTGGGGTTATATGCTTCTATGCCGGATGATGAGTATCTGAAACGGAAGTTCAAGGCTTTTATGGGGAAAGAATTAAATCTTGATAATCCTCAGACTTTTAATGAAAAGCTGCAGTGGCTGAAGCTTTATAACCGTAATCCGAAGCACACGATGATGGTGGACAAATATAAAGTTCGGGATTATATAGCAGAAAAACTGGGGGAAGAATATCTTATTCCGCTTCTGGGAGTTTGGGACGACCCGGACGATATTGATTTTGATAAGCTTCCCAATCAGTTTGTCCTGAAATGTAACCATAATTCCGGCCTTGGCATGTGTATATGCAAAGATAAGTCTAAGCTGGACATAAAAAAGGTAAAAGGAGAATTGCGGAAGGGTTTGAAGCAGGATTATTACTTGACAGGAAGGGAATGGCCTTACAAAGATGTGAAAAGAAAGATCATAGCCGAAAAATTTATGACAAACGGCGCTGCTGAGCCGGAAGATTACAAAATTCACAGTTTCAACGGCGTTCCGAAGATAATCCTTGTGTGCAAAGACCGGTTCATGCAGTCAGGGCTTACAGAGGATTTCTTTTCTGAAAAATGGGAGCATCTGGATATCAAACGTCCGGGGCATCCTAATGCAAAAGTACGGCAGAAAATTCCGGCGGCGCTTAAGGAGATGCTTGGATTATCAGAAAAGTTATCAGGCGGTATTCCCTTTGTCAGAACGGATTTTTACCTTATCGGCGGTAAGGTATATTTCGGGGAAATGACCTTTTTCCCGGCTTCTGGTATGGAAAAGTTTGTTCCGCCGTCTGTTGATGAGAAATTGGGCGAATGGCTGAAAATCACGGGGGGGGGGTATTTACTAAAAGGTAAGGGCTTCTATCTATGGATACATGAAGCTGGTATTGAAGAGCCCACAGACGAACCTATGATAGAAGCTGAATTAACAGATTATAAATTCTTCTGCTTTGACGGATATGCAGACTGTGTGATGGTTTGCACTGAAAGGAGCAGCAATGAGCCTAAGTTTTATTTTTTCGATAGAGACTGGCGGTTGTTAAGACTCAATATTAGGGGGAAAAATGCCCCGAAAAATTTTATATTGCCTAAGCCAAAGTGCATTGATGAAATGTTTTCTATAGCAGAGAGGTTGTCTGTCGGCTGTCCCTTTGTGAGGGTTGACCTCTATGAATGTTTCGGCCGGGTTCTGTTTGGGGAGCTGACCTATTTCCCGGACAGTGGATTTGACAGAAACCTGCTAGAAGAAACAGATTGGCGTTTTGGGAGACTGATAAATATTAGGAAAGAGGTAATGTAAAATGAACGGAAGCAAAAGAATGGAAAGAGACATTAAGACCGTAGGATTCCCGGTCAGTTGGAAGGAAAATGAAAAAAGGCGTGCAATCCTGCCGGAGGATGCAGCCAGATTTCAGCATCCGGAATGTCTTTACTTTGAGAATGGATACGGGGAAGTGCTTGGTATCGCTGATGAGGAATATGAAAAGCTTGGCTGCAGAATTGTAAGCAGAGAAGGGGTATTACGGCAGGATATTATCTGTGACCCAAAGATTGGGGATGCAGATTATCTTGGAACGCTGGAATACGGGCGTATTATATTTGGCTGGATCCATGCAACCCAGAACAGGGATATTACGGATAAAATTTTGGACAGAAAACTTACTGCCTATGCCTGGGAGAATATGTATAACAAAGGACGGCATTTATTCTGGCGCAATAATGAATTGGCCGGGGAGGCTGCCGTGATTCATGGGTTCCAGTGCTATGGGAAAATGCCCTATGAGACGAAGGCTGCCGTTCTTGGCCGGGGGAATACGGCAAGGGGAGCAATTAAGGTTTTGAATATGCTGGGAGCAAAAGTCATGCAGTACGACCGAAGGACGGAAGAACTCTTCTGTAAAGAGCTTGGTTCTTATGATGTGGTTGTGAATTGTATCTTATGGGACGTTATGAGAAAAGACCATCTTATATACAGAGCCGACTTAAAGAGGATGAAAAAGAACGCTTTGATCATAGATGTGAGCTGTGACCGCGGCGGTGGGATTGAGACTTGCATACCGACGACAATTGAAAATCCTACCTATGAGGTTGAGGGCGTCCTGCATTATGCCGTTGATCATACGCCGGCGCTGTTCCATAAGACTTTTACAAAAAATAACTCGGAGCTGATCACGCCTTATCTTCAACAGTTGATGGAAGGAGAGTGCGGCGAGGCGCTTACCAACTCTTTAATCATAGAGAATGGCAGGATTATTGATAAAGCAATTATTCAGTTTCAGAACAGATAAGGAAAGGGTTAATAGTTTGACGAGGAAGAAGAAACTGCTGTATAACACAATTACATCATTAACTTATCAGATACTCACGCTGGTCTGCGGCTTTATCCTGCCGCGCTGTTTTTTGACATATTACGGCTCATCTGTGAATGGGCTGGTGTATTCCATTACACAGTTTATGGGGTTCGTTTCCCTTGCGGAGTGCGGCGTAGGTGCGGTCGTGCAGTCGGCTCTATACAAGCCGTTAGCGGAAAAAGATGAGCTTTTGGTAAGCCGGATAGTGGTTTCTTCTGAACGCTTTTTCCGAAAAATCGCCGTTATCCTTTGCATATATACGGCAGTATTAATGGCGGGCTATCCCTTTATTACGCTGGACAGTTTTGATTATCTGTACACGCTGGGGCTGATTCTTATCATCTCCACCAGTTCATTTGTCCAGTATTATTTCAGCATGTCCTATCGGATACTGTTGAGCGCCGACCAGCTTGCGTTTATTCAGCTTGGCCTGCAGTCCGTTACCATTCTGCTGAATACGGTGTTCAGTGTTGCGCTTATGAGGGTGGGCGCAGGCGTCCATGTGGTGAAACTTACGACGTCTTTAATATTCCTCATTCAGCCGATGGCGCTTACGCTGTATGTGAAAAAGCATTATCATCTGGATGAGAGAATTGAACTGAAGGGCGAGCCGATTGAACAGAAATGGAATGGGCTTGCCCAGCATATTGCGGCGGTTGTACTGGGGAATACAGATATTGTTGTTCTGACGTTCTTTTCAACATTGGAGAATGTTTCTGTTTATACAGTATACCATCTTGTAGTAAATGGTGTGAAGCAGATTTTGACCTCACTTACGAGCGGAATGCAGTCTATGCTTGGAAACATGTATGCAAGAAAAGAAACAGAAACGCTGAATAAAACATTTTCTTGGATAGAATGGCTTTTGCATTTTGCCGTTATATTTACATTTACATGCACTGCGATTCTGATACTGCCGTTTGTGAAAGTTTACACCGCTGACGTGACGGATGCAAATTATTTCGTTCCGGCATTTGCCTTTCTCATTTCCGCAGCGCAGGCGCTCTATTGCCTCCGGCTTCCATATAATATGATGGTTCTGGCAGCGGGGCATTATAAGCAGACGCAGTGGAGCGCAATTATTGAAGCAGGGATTAATGTTGCCGTATCGGTTGCTCTTGTGAAGCTGTTTGGACTTGTTGGCGTAGCAATCGGAACATTATCGGCAATGCTGTATCGCACGACTTATTTGGCATGGTATCTTTCAAAGAATATTTTGTTTCGAAATTTTCGCTGTTATTTGAAACATATGGCGGTTGACATTCTCTGCGTGACTGGCGCCGTACTTCTGACAGGCTGGATAGAGCCTGCCTTACCAACATATTTTGGATGGATAATGATGGCTGTGAAAGTCGCTTTTGTAACGTTATCTCTTACATTTATTTTTAACACATTGTTTTATTTGGACTATCTGAAAGAGGTATTCCGAAGAATATCTGGCGTTTTTATTAAATTCGAAAAAGGAGTTGTGCGTATGATTAAAACAATTCTGAATAAACTTAGGGGGGGGGGGCAGAACCTAACAGCGTCCTGCGTATTTTGTCCCCAGAGAGGCAGGTGTTTGTATGCCTGCTAGTATAATGATCGGAGGTGATATAGTACCTACAGAAAGCAACAGGCTGCTGTTTGCAGCAGGGAATAGGGAGGAACTGATTGGCCGGAAATTAAAGGAAAAACTGGAGGGCGCTGATTATACGATATTTAATCTGGAGGCTCCATTAACGGATATAGAGAACCCTATTAGGAAAAGCGGCCCCAACCTTATGGCGCCGACAGATACGATAAAGGGCTTAAAGGCGATCAATCCTCATTTCTTTACCTTGGCGAATAATCATATTTTAGATCAGGGAGAGCAAGGCTTGTATTCTACTGTAAAACTGCTTAAGCGAAACGGAGTTGCTCACGCCGGAACCGGAAGAAATCTGGAAGAAGCCGCACAGAGCTACATAAAAGAAATCAATGGTATACAGATCGGTATTTACTGCTGCGCCGAGCGTGAATTTTCGATTGCAACAGATTATCTGGCGGGGGCAAATCCCTTTGACCCGCTGGAGAGTCTTGATCATATCAGCAATCTTAAAGCAGAAACGGATTATGTGATTGTACTGTACCACGGCGGGAAGGAGCATTATAGATATCCGTCTCCGTACCTGCAGAAGGTGTGCAGAAAGATGACGGACAAGGGGGCCGACCTTGTCGTATGTCAGCATAGCCACTGTATCGGGTGCGAAGAAAAATGGAACGGTGGCAGGATTGTCTATGGACAGGGAAATTTCCTGTTTGACCATTCAAATAGTGAGTATTGGCAGACGAGTCTGCTGATTGAGGTAAAGCTTGTTAAAGATGAAAATAGCCATATAGATGACAAAATAGTGTATCTTCCGCTGACGAAGATGAAAAACAAGGTAAGGTTGGCAGAAGATAAACAGGCCGTCGAGATTGAGAAAGATTTCCGTGAGAGGACGGAAGAGATAGGGAAACTGGGATTTGTCAGGAAAAACTATCAGGTTTTTGCAAAAGAAATGCAATGGGGATATCTGGACGCCTTTGCCGGGAAAAGAACGAAAAGTTTACCTTTTCGGGTGATAAATAAACTCAGCGGACATGTATATGCAAAACATTTTCTTGAACATTCCTATCCGACTGGGGCTAAGACAATGCTCCAAAACTTTGTAGAGTGTGAAGCCCATAGGGAGCTGTTATTGGAAGGGCTAAAGGGGGTGGAAGCACATGTGTAATCCGAGAGTGTGTATCATCGGCGTCTATTTTGGAACCTTCCCCGATTATTTCGACTTGTGGCTTCGGTCTGCCGCTGCAAATCATACGGTGGACTTTATGATTTTTACAGACGCTAAAGCAAGAGAGCTTCCGGATAATGTGAGATTTTTACCCATATCTTTTGATGAAATTATAAAACGCGGACAGGGGAAAATAGACCTTCAAATTCTTTTAAACAGGCCGTATAAGTGCTGCGATCTTAGGCCGGCATATGGATTGCTGTTCAGTGATTATCTGGAAGGGTATGATTATTGGGGGCATTGTGACTTCGACCTGATATGGGGAGATATTCGATACTTCTTAGACAAATATCATCTGGAAAAGTACGACAGGTTCCTTCCGCTGGGCCATCTGTGCCTTTACAAAAATACGGAAGAGAATAACCGTAGGTTTATGCTTTCCGGAAGTAACTGTGGAAATTATGACTATGTGTTTACAACGGAGCAAAATTGCGCCTTTGATGAGTTGAACGGTGTGGGGCAGATATTTTTGAAGAATGGCTTCCCTGTGTTCCATGAGCGAATTTTTGCGGATATTGCAAAAATCTATAAGAGATATCGTCTTGCATTGGAGGATATTAATTATGACGAGCAGGTTTTCTTCTGGCGGGAGGGGAAGGTTTACAGGGCTTATAGAGACGGCGGTGAAATAAAGGAAGATGAATTTATATATATTCATTTTAAAGAGAGAGGAAAACTTCCCTTTGAACAAGAGTGTCTGAAGGCGCCCTTGTTTTATGTGACTAATACTGGATTTTATGCCGGACAGATGCCTGTAGGACTTGCTGACATGGAAAGATATAATCATTTTCCTGGAACGGATTACGAAAAATCGGAATTAAAGGCGTTTCAGAAAGCAGAGCGAAACAGGAATTGGATGCATAGGATTTCAAAAGCAGTAGGTATGAAAGAAAAGATTCGGTGACACAGGAGGATTCTGATGACAAAGAGTAAAAGAGTAGCTGCAAATGTTATCGTTTCTACTGTGACGCAGATCATCACTCTAGCCTTAGGGCTTGTCCTGCCGCGTGTCATCCTGACAAGCTGGGGCTCGGAATATAACGGCCTGATAAACTCGGTTACAACGGTTATGCGTTATCTTGCCTTACTGGAAGCGGGAATCAGCGCTTCTACGCTGCAGGCATTGTATAAATCTATGGGCCAGAGAGATGAACGGCAGACGGCGGTGGTAATCAAATCATCCCAGACATATTATCACAAGGTGGCCTTTATATACGGGCTTATGGTAGTCCTTATCTCCTTTGTCTATCCTTTGGCCCTTGATACAAAGATTCCTTATTGGGAAATATTTTTTGTGATTTTGCTGCAGGGGTGTACCGGCGTCATTAATTTTGCGTTCCGTACAGCATTTCAGCAGATATTGAATGCAGAAGGAAAGTATTATATTATTTCCTTTGTTACGCTGCTTACAACGGTATTAACTTATGCGGCAAAGCTTGTTTCAATCATGGTCTTTAACAACATTATTGTCATGCAGGCGCTTGGCGTGGCGATTATGGGAGTTCAGGTCCTCATTTATGCTGTCTATTTCTATAAAAACTACAGTTGGTTGGATATGACTGTGGAGGCGGATATGTCCCTTCTGGAAAACCGGAAGTATTATGTTGTGCAGCAGATTGGAACACTGGTATTTAACAGTATGGACACTTTTGTGTTGTCCGTGTTCTGCGGGCTGAAAGTGGCCAGTGTATATACCGTCTATAATATGATCTACAGCGCCTTAGGCACACTGATTGGAATTTTAAGGGGAAGTACAAACTTTGTTCTGGGACAGGCTTTTCATGAAAGCCGAAAAAAATTCAGCGGGATATACAAAGTCTATTCCGCACTGCAAGTTACGCTTGGCAGTATGCTGGCTTCATGCAGCGTTGTGCTTATCTTAGGCTTTGTAAGGCTGTATACGCGGGGGATCAGGGATATTAATTACATCAATTATTGTGCGGCTGTCCTATTTTCTTTGAATATTATGCTGGACTGTGCAAGAGGAGCGAATCTGGCCGGAGCGAATGTGGCGGGGCAGGCTCCTAAGACAACTTGGCGGTATCTGGCAGAGGCTTTCATTAATCTGGCGGTTTCTCTGGCGCTTGTCTATCACATGCAGATGAATGGTGTTTTGGCCGGCACAGTTGCAGCTGGAATTTGGCGTTCCGTTGATAGTATCTTTTATTTCTATCGGAACGTCCTTGGGGAAAGTCCGATACACGAATTATTATATGATGCAGCAAATCTTGTTTTGTTTGTTGGGTTCGCTGTATCAGGAGCCGTTTTTCCCCTTACAATCAACAGCTATTTTAATTTTTGCTGCTATGGCGTCGTCACTTTTGCTTTTGCAGCCGTCTTGTATGGCGGTTTGTTTTATCTGCTGTATCAAAGCGAGGTTCAGATGCTCATAGGGAGGATTGTGAGAAAGCCGTAAAAAATTCAAGGTAGGAGTTGACAAGATGTATGCGGTTCGAGAAAATTTTAATAAACAGACAGACAGACAGACAGACAGACAGACAGACAGACAGACAGACAGACAGACA
>BLMJ01000165.1 GCA_011960625.1 Lachnospiraceae bacterium
AGGAAATCTTCCTCCCCTGATATGTCTCAACATTCATCCACATACCGTCAGGCTTTTCAGCGCCGAAAATATGCTTGTAGGAATAGATCAGGGTATTATCAAGATCCAGATGTACAACCCGCATTATTTCCTCACAACTGCTTTGCGGAGCAGATCGACCGGAATAACGAGGAAGCCCAGAACCATTGCCGCCACTAATGCACGTGGACTAAGCATAGTTGTACTGAACACCTCTCCTCCAATCTGGATAATAACCGTCTGGAGAATAAAGATGGAGCCCATTACAACAAGGAAGCGTTTATTCTCTCCAATATTTTCAAACAGGTTGAACCTATCCGACCTGGTATTCAGGCTGTTGAAGATAATCGCATAGATGAAGAACGCAAACATAAATGTCTTCTCATATAACCCTGGATCAGCACAGGAAGCCGGCATCACAAACTCTGTGATCCCGCCGATATCCTCAAGGATCAGAATGGAACCAAGGGTGATAAAGACGGAGCTTACGCCTATGGCTGATTTGATAAAGCCAGTCAGGATATTATCGCTTCTCTTAGCCGGCTTATCATCCATATATCTCTGAAGGATCGGCTCTCCGCCAAATGCCATAGCGGCAAGGGTATCCATGATCAGGTTGATCCATAGAATCTGCACGATGGAAAACGGCTCAGTCCATCCAAGGATAGGCGCGATAATATTCATCAACAGTGTACTGATATTCACCGTCAACTGGAATATCAGGAACTTCCCGACAGATTTCGCCATGGTTCGGCTGTTGAGTACACAGTCTTTGATGGATGTCAGACTGTTATTTAAGATAACCACGTCTCCGGCTTCCTGAGCCACTGCAGTACCGTCTCCCATAGCAAAGCCGATATCTGCCTGCTTAAGCGCAGGCGCATCGTTTACACCGTCTCCCGTCATACCGCATACATTATCCATCTGCTGGGCAACTGTAACCAGACGCCTTTTATCCAAAGGTTTCGCCCTGCTCACCACACGAAGAGCCGGCAGCTTCTTCTTAAGCTCGTCATCCGACATCTGTTCCAATTCATCATGGGTAAGGACAACCTCCTTGCTCTCATCCTTCAGGATTCCAGCCTCCTTCGCAATCGCCACGGCAGTCTCTTCCGCATCTCCCGTTACCATCACAACCTGTATTCCCGCCCGGTTTAGTACGCCTACGGTCTCTACCGCATCCGCCCTTACATTGTCTCTTAAGCACAGGACTGCAAGCAGTATCTTCTTATCCTCAGTAAACTTTGCTACCGAAAGAAGTTTCATCGTCCTCTTTGCTTCCGCAATCATCTGTTCCTCCACTTTGCTTCTCTCGGCAAGGGTAAATTCTCTGACCCCGCCGTCCTCTGCCGCATAGTGTGTAATCTCACCGATGATATTCTCTGTCGCTCCCTTCCAGTAGATAGTTCCATCATGAAGCGTTACCGTCGCACATTTCTTCTCTGAATCAAATCCGCTAATCTCCTTTACCTTAGAGCAGTCCGCCGCGTCCGCGCCGCCATTTGCCATTACATACGTCAGAAGCGCTCTGTCCATATTATTACTTCCGATTGCCTTGCCCTCGGAGATCTTTGCAAGGTTATTAAGCGTAAGCGCCTCAAGGAACTCCGGAGCAGAAAACTTATCTGTAACCCTGCCGTCTCCCCTGATAAACTCTACCAGAGAAAGATTTCCTTCTGTGATCGTTCCCGTCTTATCGCTGAACAAGAGGTTCATATATGCAGAATCAGAAAACGCCGCCTTGTGGCTGACAAGAATATTTTTCTTGTACATGGATTCCGTGTTCATAGACTGAACCAAGCTGTTCATCATCGGAAGTCCTTCCGGAACCGCCATGATAACGATAGACGCCATCAGCATGACTGCTTCTGCCGCCAACAATACGACGAATACAGGAGTCACCGCCTGATCGGTCCTCATAATGGTCAGCACGACCTGGAGCACACCGGCAATGGCAGCCGCAGAGACGCCCAGCTTACCGATACCTGCCGCCACTACCTCTAGTTTAAGACTGGAAGTATCTTTCCTCTCATCCTCCTCATTCTCATCCGTCAAGGCCTTATTGATCTTACCAAGCTCAGAGGCGTCGCCAATCACAGTAGCAACCATGTATGCCTCTCCGCTTGTGACTACAGAGCCCATAAAAACCTTGCTTTCCGAAGCGTAATCTGTTGATTCTGCTTCCTCCATCGTCTCGGCCGCCGTCTTTGTCTCATCCCTTGACTCGCCATTAAGCGCTGCCTGGGAAACCTTCACATTCCCTTCGAATAGTATTCCGTCTGCCGGAACCTTATCGCCGGACTGAATGAGGACCGTATCTCCCTTTACAATCTCGCTTGTAAGAACCTTAATCAGCTTACCGCCTCTGATGACCTTGGCATAGGTCTTATTGTACTCTTCCTGAAGCGCCTCGCTTCTTGAAGTATTCCTGTACTCGGACAATGTACTGAACCCTGTAGCCAGACCGATGGCAAGGATAATACTGACAATCTCAATCACATCATTCTCTCCGCCCAAAGCCGGAATCATCACACCCAGTACCGCCAATACAATCTTAAGCACAAGGGCGCCGCATAGTACCTTGATCCAGATATCATTAAACGCCCCGATAAACATTGACCATAGGGATTCCTGTTCCTTTCTGGAAAGCTCGTTCGTTCCAAAATCTTTCTTACTCTGTGCAGCCTGTTCCTCAGATAATCCCTTCTTAAGGATATCCTTATTCAACTCTTCAACCATATGCATCTCTCCTATCTTGTTTTATCTTTTATTATTTGCAAAAAAAGAGAAACCTATTTCAGTTTCTCTTTTTTAAGTATTACGTATCATACATAACGCTTGCAGAGATCACCGAGCGACGGGTCGTTGGTTCCTTGCCCGATGGCGCTAAACTTCCATTCACCTTTATATCTGTAGATTTCTCCGAATATCATAGCAGTCATACCGGAATAGTCCTCCGTGAGATTGTACCTGCACATCTCCTGATTGTTTCTGCCGTCCACCAGCCGGATAAAGGCATTGCGGATCATCCCGAAGTGCTGTCTTCTCCGATTAGCCTCATAGATATTCACAACGATCACAATCCTGTCGTACTCTGGCGGGATCTTGGAAAGCTCCATAAGAATCTGTTCATCATCGCCCTCTCCCGCTCCTGTCAGGTTATCCCCCATATGTCTGATGGTGCCCGACATATGCACCAGATTCGCAAAATAAATAATATCCTTATTCATATTTAGCTTTCCATCTTTTAACAAAAGCGCTGAAGCATCACAGTCAATATCCCTCTGGGACTTCATTCCGAATAATCCGGATTTCCGCTGGACCTCATCCCATCCAAGCCCCACAAGAACCGTCGACAGTCCTTCATTTCCTTTTGACAGGCTAACCTTCTGTCCCTTTTGTAAGCTAACTGACATATCTTAATTCCTCCTGACATTAAAGTCAAAAATAATCTTAAGCCTCTTCTTGATTCCCAAGAAACCTGCATAAAGTATTTTTATTTACGGCCCGGTCTCCAGTTCAGTCCCCATTGAAACGCCTTATCCATCCTTGCATGACCTTCATAAAACTGGACAATCTTCTCCACACTGAAGGTCTCATCCTTCACATTCTCCAATAGGGCAAGCGCGCACATCTTATCGCTGGAATTATAAGAATCCATCTTCACGATCAAATCTTCCGCACCGGGATACTTTATGGTCACCGTCGCATCCGCCTGCTGCCAGTTTGCAACACCCTCATAGATAAACGTATATACCAGAACTCTTCTGATATTAGAGATTTGGTTGCCGTTAATCCTTAAGTTCTCCCCTGCTGCTGCCGCTCCTGTTCTGTCGTCTCCATCCAAAGACACATAGGGCGGACGCGTCAGTGAACCGAAGGAGTTGCCTAACGCCTGCACTGCTCCCTTGCTCCCGTCTTTTAATTCGAACAGACAGCCAAGATCCAGATCTATCCCCTGATTTCCTCCGAATATACTCTTCAAAAATCCTTGATTCTGGGGAGTCGAATTCCAATTCAGGTTCACAAGGATCTCTCCAAGCCCTGCAGATGATTTCTTCTGTAAACTTACCTTCTGTCCTTTTTGCAAGCTAATTGCCATAATATAATCTCCTTTACTCTACATCAACGCCGAAGTTTTGGCACAGCGCTGCCAACCCGCCCTGATATCCGCTTCCTATCGCGTTAAACTTCCACTCGCCGTTATTCTTATATAATTCACCGAATACAACAGCCGTCTCAATGGAGAAATCTTCCCCCAGATCATATCGTAAAAGCTCTTCGCCCGTCTCTTCATTATAAATCCTGATGAACGCGTTGTTCACCTGACCGAAATTCTGCCTTCTCTGTTCCGGCTCATAGATCGTCACGGTAAACGCTATCTTGGTCAGATTCTCCGGAACCTTTGAAAGCTCTATCCTGATCTGCTCGTCGTCTCCGTCTCCCTCACCAGTCAGATTATCTCCCATATGCTGAACGCTTCCCGACGGATGCTGAAGATTTCCATAAAATACGAAATCCTCCGATTTCGTGATCTTACCGGTATCTGACAGCAGGAATGCGGCCGCGTCAAGATCAAAATCTCCACCAGTATCAAACTGATTTACATCCCAACCTAAACCTACAATCACCTTCGACAAACCCGGATTTCCTTTTGTCAGGCTCACCTTCTGACCTTTTTTTAAACTTACTGGCATATTCTCTTGCTACCTCCTTATGCTACTTCTATTCCATAATGACCACACAAAGCCGCAAGCCCACCCTGGAACCCGCTTCCTATGGCGTTGAATTTCCACTCGCCATTATGCCTGTATAATTCTCCTACCACCACAGCCGTCTCGATAGAAAAATCTTCCCCTAAATCATACCGAATCAATTCGCTGTTGGTGTTCACATCCACAATTCTAATATACGCATTAGAAACCTGGCCGAAATTCTGCCTCCTAGCCTCCGCCTCGTAGATGGTAACCGTAAAAGCCACCCTCTCCACATTAGCAGGAATGTCTGAAAGATTCACTTCGATCTGCTCGTCGTCTCCGTCTCCCTCACCAGTCAGATTATCGCCCATATGCTTCACCGCTCCCGACACATGCTCTAAGTTTCCGTAGAAGATAAATTCCTTCTCCGTAATGCATTTCCCATTAGAGCCAAGCATAAACGCAGCCGCATCCAAGTCGAAATCCGCTCCTGAATCAAACGCGTTCACATCCCATCCAAGCCCTACCATAATATTCTTAAGTCCCGGATTCTTCTTGGTCAGATCGACTTTCTGTCCCTTTGATAGATTAATTGGCATAATATATATCCTCCTTTACAAAATTAAAATCTACTCTTCTTTGCCCCCGGAGCGTTATTCAGATGGGCGCCGCCATAGGAATTGAGAAATTCCTGCTTGATGCTCTCTAAGCGCGCCGCGTCATCCACACGCTGCTTTCTCGCATTCTCCTGAATCGCCCTTGTCTCATCGATTCCATTGACGATCGTTCTCCACGTCGTCTCAAGAGTCTCGATCTTGACAGAGCTTCCGGAGGCAAGGCGCGCCGTCATCTTAGACTGCTCCACCGTATTCCTCGCGTTCTTGATCAGCATCTCATTCGTCTTCTTATCAAGCTCCGACATGGCCTCCGCCTGGATCTTCTGCCTCTTCAGCATGATAGCCTGCGCCAACGCCTGCTTAAATACCGGCAGCGTAACGATAAACGCCGAGTTGATCTTCCTGACAAGATTCATATTACTAAATTCCATAGTCTTGATCATCGGAATCGACTGAATGGCAATATTTTCCGCCGTTCTCAAGTCCTGGGTACGCTGCTCAAGCATCATAAGGGAATTGTTAAGGCTCGCAAGATCAAGCTGGATGGAATTATCCCCCGTAGCTTCAAACTCAGCCTGCCTCTGGGCGATATATGACTCAACCTCCTTACAAGCCTGCTCTCCTGCCAAAATATATTTTACAAGATCGTGATAATAATTCACATTCGCATCAAACATCTCATCTAATTTCCTGTTGGACTGCTTAATCTCGCTCTCATACTGCTTAAGCTGAACGTAAATCTTATCGACCTCATCGCCCATGGTATGGTATTTCTCCAGAATCTTTTCTAACTGTTTCTTCAGATTCCCGAACAATTTGCCAAAGACGCCTTTATTCTCCCGTATTTCATCAATGTCGAATTTGTTCATAATCTTTGACAGAGCCGTAAGCATCTCACTGGACTCGTCAATCTGATGCATACTCATACTGTTGAGTACGATATCTGATGCCTTTGAGATCTCATCGGCCGCTTCCGCGCCGAAAGAAGCAATCGTCTCAAGATTATAAACTTCTATGGTGCTGACGATCGCATCCACCTCCGCTGAATCAACCAGCTCCGCGTTCATCTGCGCCCTGTCGGCGGCAATGTCATACGGCATAACAGCCTCAATCTCATTCTCCACTGTGGACGCCGCTGCCGAAGCCGTCGTTGTACCTGTTTTACTAAAATCAAGTCCCATAGTCTCTACCCTCTCTTAAATATGATATCCCGCCATGATTTGCGGGCAGTTACCTGAACCAAACTCCAGTTTGGAACCTGAAGATCATATACATAGTCTCCAATCTGGTGTTCCTCTATTAGTCTTTTATTAAAATGATTCTCGATGTTATACCCTGTCGGGACAAAGAAAAGCACGTCGAAGCCAAGAAGGTTTAAAAACGCAGTATAGATAGAATCCTCTATCGACATCAAAACCTCTGAGGTCATTACATAAATCAGTTTTGGATTCTTCTTCGTAAAATCAAACTGCTGCAGCAGCCTCACCGCCTCTTTTGGCAGATTTAGCGCGACCGAGACGATGGTATACTCTGTCCCGTTTTCAAAGGTCCCTTTGATCAGCTTCTGTTCAATCAATGCCTCAAGCTTATCCAGAAGGTGCTCCTGCATCTCCTCTCTGAGAAACGCATATTGGTAACACGGATGGTTCTTGATTATGCTGCGCCTAAGTTTTCTATTCTTAAAAAACTCCGCTGCATACGCCTTCACAGGGTTTGGCATGGCAGCCGTCAAGAAGGGTGCCTGATTGACGACTAACGTCTCCGGCGTCATCATCTGCTTGATCGAGATCCAATAATTTCCCACATCCCTGTCTTTTACTCCGGACATCTTAGCAAAGATGACCGGCATGTTCACCACCCCGTCAACTGTGCTGAAGTTAGGGCGGTATTTCAGTTCGTTATCCCATAAAAGCTTAATCTCCCTATCCATGGTCTGAAGCATGATCGTATTCGCCTTCGCAAACTGCTGATCTCGGAAAATGCCGGAATCCTGATACATCAAGGTATCCAGCTCACGCTCCGCATGGTACGCGGCCGTACCGATCCGAAGCCGCCCATTCTGCTCCGGGAATTTATTAAGGACCATGGACGTCTGATGGTTGAGTTCATAGAGAATACTATCCTTAAGGCAGCACCTTACGTTCAGGTTTGGACACAGTATCAGCACATCCACAGGAATCCGCGCAAGGTATCTCATAAACAGCGCCTCGCCCTTATCCCGACAGCCGCCCATATAGATGAAGCATCCCACCTCCGGCAGATTCCAGTTCTGAAATAACTGACCCATATATCTCTTGACCCAGCACAGGAGATACACCGCCTTATTCAAAAGCCTATTGAGATTTTCTCCCAGCTCCTTCGCTTCCTCCGTCATCACCTCCACAAACGCCTTCACAAGCAGTCCGCAAAGCTTCTTACTCGACGGGTACTGTATATTCGCCTTAAGGTCGGAAAGCATCTGGTCAAGACTCCCGTATTTCCCTCTGCGGACACCCATGATCTCATCCGGCGTCGGCTTAGGTATCGCTTCGTTTACAACAACCACATGCCGCTTTTCATTTTTCAGCGACAGATAGAGCTGGTACAGCTCGTTGGCATATGTAAGCTTGTCTTCCACGCCATTGATCCTACAATAACAATTATAATAAAAATCTGGTCTATCTCCTCTTATTGCCGGCGGAGTAAGGATGTCAGAAAGCCCGCTCCCTTCTATCCATGCATTGGTACACCGGACTAGCCCGCTCTCATCTTGGAACATCTCTTTATTCTTTTTCGCCTTTTCCTTCTCCTGACACAATTGCCGAAGTGAGAAATCTTTGGGAAACTCCTTTCCGTCGGCAACCTGATACTCTTTCGAGCTCTTAGAAGCCGGATCCAGCTTTAAGTATTCTTTATCCCCCGCCGTCTGCACAAGAAGCACATCGCATCCTGCATTGCTCAGTATCGAAATAAGCATAAGCTCATAATTACTGATTGTTCCGCAATATAGAATCTTGGGAACATTCTCCTGTCCAAGCCGGTTAACGATTCGTTCGAATTTATAGTACAGCCAGCACATGAACTTGATATATGCATTCTTCAGCATATTCTCTGTCTTGCCTGCCCTTCTTAATTCATCCAGACAGTCA
>BLMJ01000166.1 GCA_011960625.1 Lachnospiraceae bacterium
AAATTAATTTAGATGATTATACATCAATTGAATTGAATCAGGGAAATCAGTATTTTGTAGGAGAGTATGATGATGCAATCGTACCTAAAATTGATAATGAGGTAGCCGGAAACTATTTGATATGTCTGGAAAAAAATAAAAACTTTTATGGAAGATTGGAAATCACCCGGCAGATCACCACGGACGAGTATATCAAAAATATGGTATCTGTAGATGAAGAAGACGGTATTTACAAAACTGCAGATAAGATTTGGGTACGCGGAAATTCAGTAGGAGTGCTGAAATTCTCACTGACAGAGACGGCAGCTTATAATAAGATTGCAGTATCAAAAGACGGAGGAAAAGAATATATGGAATTCCCCAATGACGGGGGATTAGGGATACAATTTGACGATAAAGAGGATAAGGATAAAAATCTAAATGTATATCTGAAAAATACAAATGATATAAATGGAAAAACGCGGACTGTCAATGAAGGCGGTAACGATAACAATTATAAAATTAGTGTTGATGCAGAAAGACCGAAAGCAATATTTAGCGGACCGGGAACATTTGGATTGTATTCTAAGGACAGTCAGATTAAGATTCCCTTTAATCACTTTACAAATACACCATATGATATAACTGTCAGCGCTACAGATTCAGGAAGCGGTTTAAAAAGTCTGTCTACAAAAGTAGTTTCTGTAAAGAATGATAATTTAGAAGAACTAGAAAAGGCTGTGTTTGATAACAACGGATGGGCCGTTTTAGGAGAGGCTGAAAATAAAACAGTTATTAATATAGATTCACAGGGAAACCAGATTGTACTTGCAAAAGTCAGAGACTATGTTGGAAACGAAGCTGTATATACTTCTAATGGTCTTGTTTATGAAACGAATAAACCTAAGATAAACATCAATTGTGATTTAAGTAAACCTATTGGGTCCGGCAAGTATTTTAATTACAATATAGAGATTAATGATTTATCAGATATTAATTCCGGAATCAATAACATCTCGATTAAAGTTTATGATAGAGAAAAGAAAGAGGAAAATAAAAAAATTGGCCAGTGGAATGTAAATGATAAAAATCAAGTAGAGATTATAGATTCTTACGATATTTCTTCTGATGAGATTGATATCATTGCCGGGACTCAGAATGATAATAAAACAACATTAGATTATTTAAGAAAGAGAGCAGTTTTAAGCATTAACGGCCTTTTGACAGTTGGAAAATTCCAGTCTAACAATGCAATTATCGAGATAACAGTTACAGACAATGCAGGAAATGTAAGTGTAGCCGAAAAAAGCAAATTAAAGCTGGATAATAAAGCGCCGATTATTAATGTCGGGTATTCCAATTATGATGCTCAGTCAGATTATTATTATGACTCTTATGAAGACCGGAAGATGACTATTACATACCAGGAGAGGAATTTCATTGAAGAAGGATTATTCTTTTATGTAGAAAAGAATGGAGTAA
>BLMJ01000167.1 GCA_011960625.1 Lachnospiraceae bacterium
GAAGATTTGTCTGGCAGGATGATAAAAGGAATGTCCAAAGAGATGGAGCATAAGATTGTGGATGGAATGAATCAATTGATTATAAGTATATAGATTAAAAAAATAAGAGAAAAAATTATGGATAAGATGAAATTAAATAATGAAAATATTGCGCAGGCAAGCATTCTTGCAGAAAAGACGCTTGGAGAATGGGGCGTTGATGCCAGAAATATTATCCAAATCCGGCTTGCAGTGGAGGAAACGCTGTTAAAGTACCAGGAGGCTTTCGGTGTGGAGGCAGTATTTGCACAAAAATATATGAAACGCCTTAATCGTATCCGTCTGGAACTTTTCCTGCCAGGGGAAAGGGTTGATCCCTTTGATACAGGGGAGGAAGAACAGAGCCAGGTACTGCAAGGACTGCTTGCCAATATGGGGGTTGCACCCGCGTGGCAGTACAAAAATGGAGAGAATCTTATTATATTTACTCCCAAAAAGAAGAAACGTTCTCAGATGGCTTCACTGGCGCTGTCCGTAATACTGGCTTTTTTGTGCGGCGGTGTGTGTAGTTTCCTGCCAGAGAATGTCAGGGCTTTTCTTGCAAATGAGATTATCAGCCCGGTATTTAACCGTTTTATGGGACTTTTATCAGCCATTGCAGGCCCTATGGTGTTTCTTTCAATTGTATGGGGAATATACAGCATTGGGGATATGGCGACTATGGGCAGAATCGGAAAGAGGATGATTGGACGCTTTATGCTGATGACGATTCTTCTGACACTGCCCGTATGTGTATTTGCCATGCCGTTTTTTTCCCTAAAAACCGGAGACGGGGGGGAAGTTTGATTTTTCTGAATTGTTTCAAATGGTTCTGGATATTGTACCAGGCAACTTTTTTACGCCCTTTACAGAAGGGAATCCTATGCAGATTATTTTTGTGGCAGTTTTAATCGGAATCGCAATGCTGATTCTGGGAAACAAAGCTACGATTGCCGCGGCCTTTGTGGAACAGTCCAATTATATTATACAGCTTATTATGGAGGCAGTCAGTTCTTTTGTTCCCGTATTTGTGTTCGGCAGTATTTTAAATATGATTCTGGGTAACAACTTTTCGGTATTTCTTCCTGCATATAAGGTGGTTCTGGTAATGCTTATGGGAGATGCTGTTCTTCTGGCAGTGTATCTTGCGCTGGTATGCACAAGGAGGAAGGTGAATCTTTTGGGATTGCTGAAAAAGATGACGCCCACTTTTCTGATTGCATTAACCACTGCCTCTTCTTCTGCCGCATTTGGGGTGAATATGGAGTGCTGTGAAAAAGACCTTGGGATTGACAGAAGGATCGTTAATTTTGGTATCCCTTTAGGGCAGGTTATCTTTATGCCAGGGGTTTCCGTTATGTTTCTAGCGGTGGGATTTTGTATGGCTGAAATCTATGGGGTGACGGTTTCTCCGGCGTGGCTGGCTACGGCAGTTCTCATTGCTATTGTGCTTGCGGTGGCGGCGCCTCCTATTCCCGGCGGTGCGCTGACCTGTTATACGATTTTGTTTGTCCAGCTTAAGATTCCCATGGAGGCTGTAGCGGTCACGATTGCCCTCAATGTAATACTGGAATTTATTACTACAGCAGTGAATTTGTTCTGTCTGCAGGCGGAACTTGTGGAACTGGCTGCCGGTCTTGATATGCTGGATGTGGGAAAACTAAGAGAAAAAAAGCATGAACGGATTTAATCTTTTAGGAGTTTAAAATGCAGGATTACACTCTGACAAATCATGATATAGATGTGGCGTGCCATGAAGTCGAGACGTTTTGTGAACGCGCCAATGGGGAAAAAAGGGACATTCTCCGCACACGGCTGGCCGTGGAAGAGATACTGCTGAAATATCAGGAAGCTTTTGGCACAAAGGGGACTTTTCAATTTCAGTGCAGAAAGCGGATAAACCGTCTGTATGCCAGTTTTTCTATTCCGGGAGAAAGAAACGATGTGGTTCATACAGACGACGGCGAAGAAAGCGCTATCATGAAAGGTATCCTTTCAGGTATGGGAGAAATTCCCACATGGCAGTTCAAAAACGGTGTCAATTACCTTTCCTTTACATTAAAAAAGAAAAAATTATCTCCTGCAGTATCACTGCTGGCAGCAGTGGCGCTGGCTCTTTTTTGCGGTATGGTAAGCAGTTTTCTGCCGGAAAAAACGGTTAATTTTCTTTCAGAGGAAATGATTACGCCTGTTTTTGACACATTTATGGGTCTGCTGAGCGCTGTTTCTGGTCCCCTGATTTTTTTGTCGGTGGCAGGCGGTATTTATAATATCGGGGATATTGCAACGCTGGGAAAAGTCGGAAAGCGGATGATCAGCAGGTTTTTATGGATGACGCTGATTTTTACCACAGTATTCGGCATTGCCATTCTGCCTTTATTTCCTCTTGCAGGCAGCGGAAGCAGTTCCTTTCGGCTTTCGGAACTTCTGGAAATGGTTCTTGGAATTGTACCGGACAATTTCTTTACTCCTTTTTTGGAGGGAAATCCTTTACAGATTATTTTTCTTGCAGCCCTTGCAGGGATGGCAATGCTGATTCTGGGGAACAGGGCTTTGATTGTTTCGCAATTTTTAGAACAGGCAAATGCCATTATATTACTAATCATGGAAAATATCAGCGCTTTTGTCCCCGTTTTCATTTTTGGCAGTCTTTTCAATATGATTCTTGGTAAAAACTTTTCTGTACTGCTGAAAGCCTATAAAGTGCTGCCGGTTATGCTGCTTGGGGATGTCTTTCTTATGGCGGTTTATACGGGTCTTGTATGCATTCGTAAAAAAGTTTCTATGGCAGTCTTCCTAAAAAAAGTTTTTCCAGTTTTTCTGATCGGTCTGACAACAGCTTCTTCTGCCGCCGCATTTTTGGAGAACAGGAAAGTGTGCACAGAAAAGCTGGGGATTGATAAAAAAATTGTAAATATCGGTGTTCCTCTTGGCCAGGTGATATTCATGCCGGGATTTTCTATTTTATATTTTGTAATGGGAATTTGCATGGCGGAGATTTATGGTGTGAAGATCTCCCCGGTATGGCTGATTACAGCGCTGATCATTGCGGTAGTACTGGCTGTGGCTACGCCGCCCATTCCCGGAGGCGCTCTTGCCTGCTATACGATTCTGCTTTTACAGCTTGAAATCCCTGCCCAGGCCATTGTGGTTGCAGTTGCCATAAATGTGATACTGGATTTTTTTGCTACAGCAGTAGATTTGTTTTGTCTGGAGGCAGAGTTGACAGAGCTGGCGGGGGAGCTTGAGATGCTGGATGTGGAGAAAATCCGGAAAACATTTTAAAATTATTAGAAGAAAACATATAGAATGACATAGACGATGGCTATACGGGTACGAATTTTGACCGCCCTAGTGTACTGACACATTTACATTTCGCCAGATGATTAGATGTTGGCGAAAGTGAAGCTATCATACTATCAGATTCTATTCCCATTTCATTGCTTCTCATGGATGAGGCCAAAGGACGGGAGGTTACCGCACAGATGGGCATACAGCTTATGGGAACCATCGGCATAATTGTACAAACAATTAATCAATAAATTATCTGATTGAAACGAGGCTGCCAGTTAATAGATGTCATGAACAAGGAGGCATATGACCTGTCGAATCATATGCCTCCCAATTTGGCAGGATTACACTCCTTGGTTCCCCATTTTCCTGTATATCCTTGAAAATGCCTAAATTACGGGCGGCAGATATCAATTAAGGTCTAACTATTTCAATCCCCCTTCATACGCAGCCTATCAATATCTAGTTTTACACACTTCACAAATCCCCTCTGCAATCCCAGTTCTTTTGCAGCAACAATTATTTCTTTCTGATGTGCTGATGAATCTGTGCAAAGCTATATACAGCCTCTGGTAAAGTTAATTTGTCAAACAGTTCTCCTAACAGAGACAATTTTCCAATTGATATTAGCCCTATTCCTCTGTATAACTTCCCCATGGAATATCGTGTACTTTCAAAAAATCAATGAAATCCCATATACTTTTTCCTGCCAATTCGGCTGCTTTTTCTAATGTAACAATCCCTGACACAAACAAATCTGCAACAATAAAAATTGTTACTTTATCATCCATCGTCTTTCCATCCTGCGTTGTATGCAAATTTGGAACCAATGCCGCTGGTCTTAGAACCACTGCCCAAGTCCTTTCTGTTTGTCTATCAGGATATTCTCAGGTAAGACAAACTGCTTCTAACGACCAATCTAACGGTCAAGATTCTGCTCTTTTGAACTGACCCTTGCATATCCCAAAACTCTCTGCATGGCTTCCTCCTCCCCTGTTCGTTTCATTTTACCCTGCTTTGCAACTATCTCAACTCTAATCCGTCCCCCTGCTTTAATAATAAACAGAACCCGACAGCCTTGCTTCTGGTTCTACCATACCAGAACAATGGTTGGTAAGAAATGCAGGATGCTATCAAAGACGTTTTTGGACCGATGTTTGAGGCTATGCGTGTCAGTGAACTTTCGACTTTGAAATGGTCTGATATAGACAATATCTGCTTTAGTATCAACAAGTCAGCGAAACATAATAGACTAAAGAACAGGGGCTTCCTTAGGAAAACAGATTAAACGGCGGTGGTATCACCAAGCTACGAAAAACAGAAGGTTGTACAGAGCCGGAACGCAAAATTTAAGTCATTCATCCAAGTGGAAAACCCCAACCAAAACCAACCAGATTTTCTCACTCCTAAAATTAAAAAATCCCCCACTTTATGGGGGATAATCGGAGTGACGTGATTCGAACACGCGACCTCTACGTCCCGAACGTAGCGCTCTACCAAGCTGAGCCACACTCCGATGATATTAATTTTTGTCTGGATGCCTTGTCCGCCAAGACATCCAGCGCCCCTGCCAAGGAACTACGGATAGAGGATTTGAACCTCTACTAACAGAGTCAGAGTCTGCTGTGCTGCCGTTACACCAATCCGCATCATTACCAACGAACAAATTATATTATAACAGCTTTTTTCCAAAAATCAACCCCTTTTTGAAAAATTTTTCATTTTTTTCTAATTTTCGTATTTTTACGCCCCACATACACATTTTACAACCGCCACTGCTTCCGCCGTCCCATGACAAATCCAGGGACACAGCAACATCTTCCTCTGCCGTATCCCCGCCGCTGCTATATTTTCCGTATCCTCTCAATCGCCTCCACAGTATTTTCAT
>BLMJ01000168.1 GCA_011960625.1 Lachnospiraceae bacterium
GGGTAATCGGCGGACATAGAATTGCGACGGGCAATCCGGCAAAGGGGCAGGTAAGCTCTACGTATATGAAACAGGTAGGTCTTATGAGCCAGATTGGATTTTCATATGGAAGGGCAGTAGATTACTAGAGGTGAAGAGAATGAGTAACGGAAAATATAAGGCAGTATGTTATATCAATCAGTTTTTTGGGCAAATCGGAGGTGAGGAGGCGGCGGATATCGGCTTTCAGGTGAGGCGCGAACCGGTGGGGCCGGCGCTGCTGTTTCAAAAGCTGCTGGAAGAAAAGTGTCAGGTCATAGCCACGATTATATGCGGCGATAATTATTTTGCGGAGAATGTGGAGTCCGCAAGGGAACAGGGGGTGAAGCTGGTTGAAGAGCTTGAGCCGGATTTGTTCATTGCCGGTCCTGCGTTTAATGCGGGGAGATATGGCATCAGCTGCGGAAATATGGCGGCGGCAGTGAAGAAAGAGCTGGGTATCCCTACGATAACCGGAATGTATCCGGAGAATCCGGCGGCAGAGCTTTTTCGAAAAGATACTTATATTGTTAAGACGGAAATTTTATCTTCAAAGCTGCGAAAGGCGGCTTTGGTTATGGCGGACTTAGGGCTTAGACTGCTTGAGAATAAACACATAGGCAGCGCGGCGGCGGAAGGATATATTAAGAGGGATGTTATTCTGAATGAGGAGCAGGAAAAAAATGCCGCCGTACGTGCAATCGAGATGGTTCTGGATAAGCTTAAGGGTAAGCCGGTGGTAAGCGAGCTGCTTCCTCCTGTGTTTGACATTGTGCAGCCGGCCCCTAAGGTGGAGAATCTTAAAACTGCGAGACTGGCCCTTGTGTCGGACGGGGGGCTGATTCCTGAAACGAATCCCGACAGGCTCAAACCAAACGGAAGCACTGCCTGGGGACACTACCGCTGGGATACCCTGCTTTCGGAGAAGCATTTTGTGATTCACAGCGGCTATGACGGGACATGGGTTTTAGAAAATCCGGACAGGCTGTTCCCTGTGAAAGTCCTGAGGCAATACGTTGAAAAGGGGGAGCTTGGGTATCTGGACCCGGAGGTTTATGTGGCGTGTGGAAATTGTGCGTCTGTGGAAGCTTCTAAGGTTAAGGGAAGGGAGATTGCGGCGGCATTGAAGGACAAGGGAATTGACGCGGTGATTCTTACATCCACCTGAGGAACAAGTACTCGTTGCGGCGCAACGATTGTAAAGGAAATTGAGCGGAAAGGGATACCGGTCACTCAGGTCTGTGCAGTGGTGGATATTGCAAAGTCGGTGGGTTCTTCCCGTATCCTGAGGGGATTTGCCATTACAAGTCCGGTTGGGAATCCCAATCTGGGAGAGGAGGATGAGGAAAAGTCCAGGGAACGGTATGTAAGAAAGGCGCTTTATATGCTTACAAAAGATGGTGAAAGAGGAAGAGTAGAAGATATCTAGATTTTATCTTGCCCCTTACAGCAAAGATAGGTATGATAAGTATAGATACATTCCCTGCGGATATCGGCGGGCGACGGCGATTTTGAGGAACAGGGGAAATTGATTTGGAAAAAGGGGCGGGGTATTATGGAAAATGATACAATGAGAGCATTTTATGAGCGTGTTTCGGAGAAGTTAGAATCCCTTTCTAAGATGGAGAGGAAAGCTGTCAGCTATATGGTGGAAAACCAGGGTGAGTTAATCTATACTTCTATCACGGAGCTGGCCGACAGGGTAGGCACCAGCGAAGCTACGATTACGAGGGTCTGTACTAAGCTTGGATATCGGGGGTTTCAGGAGCTTAAGGTGAATGTGGCAAGGGAATCGGTGACGCTGCAGGAGAAGATTCACGAGGATTTGAAAGAGGATTCTTCGGCGGAGGCGATTATAGATAAGATTTTTTCAAGCGCCATACAGACGTTGGAGATGACCCGTCAGGCCCTTGACAGTCAGGCAGTGTCAAAGGGTATCGAGGTCTTATGCAGGGCAAGGAAGATTGTGGTGATGGGGAATGGAAATGCAGGAGCGATTGCGATGGATGCAGCGCACAAATTTCTGCGTATTGGGCTTAATGCCGTTGCCTACACGGACGGGCATCTCCAAATGATTGCGGTGGTTTCCCTGACGCCGGAGGATGTGGTAATTGCGTTTTCTCACTCGGGCAGCTCTAAGGACGTTATCGAGGCGGTCAAAGAGGCAAAGGAGAGGAAGGCGACGGTTATGACCGTGACAAAAAGCGGTAATTCTCCGGTTGCTAAATATGCGGATATCAGGCTGTTTACCCGTTCTCAGGAGACGAAATACAGGACCTATGCCATTGCGTCGCGTATGGCGGAGCTGACGATTATTGACACGCTCTATACGGGGGTTTCTCTTCGGTTGAATCAGAGGGCGATTACGAATTTTGAAGCTTTGGAAAATGCTCTTGTTGTCAAGAAATATTGACGGCAAGGAGAGGATGACTTATGGATAAATTATTTGGAATTGATTTTGGGACCGGCGGATGTAAGGCTATGGTGATTGACACGAAGGGTAAGGTTCTCGCCTCCGTATTCAGGGAATATCCTTCTGAACATAAGAAGCCGGGGTGGTCTGAGCAGGACCCGAGCCTTTGGCTTGATGCATTGACGGCGGCGGTTGGCGGATGTAAAGAGCAGATGGAAGACGGTTTCGAGGGATTGTTGGGGCTGGCTGTAACGGCCTCTACCCATAATGCGGTTCTTTTGGACAGGGACGGAAAGGTAATCAGGAATTGTATTATGTGGAATGACCAGAGAAGCGGCAGGCAGAGCGCCCGTTTGAGGGAGGAGTTTGGCGATAAGATATTTGAAAAGGCTATGGCTATGCCGTCTCCTACGTGGACTCTGCCCCAGCTTATGTGGGTGAAGGAGAATGAGGAGGAGAATTTCCGGCGGATTCACCGTTTGATGTTTACCAAAGATTATATCCGTTCGTTTATTACCGGCGACTTTGTGACGGATGTTGTGGACGCCCAGGGGAGTCTTTTCTATGACGCCAGAAAGAAGGAGTGGTCTGAAGAGTTATGCAAAATACTGGGGCTTCCAATGGAGACGTTTCCGAAGGTGGTGCAGTCAAAGGAGATTGTGGGAAGGGTAAGGGAAGAGGCGGCCCGGCTTACCGGTCTTCCCGCGGGCCTTCCGGTTATTGCGGGATGTTCGGATACGGCGGCGGAGGACCTAAGCGCCGGCGCTGTGAGACAGGGACAGATTATTGTTAAGCTTGCCACTGCCGGAAATGTCAACATTGTGCTGGATGATGCGAAGCCTCATGTAAAATCTTTTACTTATCCTTATTCTGTGGAAGGGAAGTGGTATACGGTAACGGCAACGAATAGCTGTGCTTCGGCGAACCGATGGATGAGGGATGCGTTTTATCCGGTTGAAAAGGAACTTTTTGAGGCGCAGGGAGAAGATGTTTATCTGTATATGAATAAGCAGGCGGAGCAGATTCCCTTGGGGTCTGACGGGCTTTTGTTTCATCCCTATCTGCTTGGGGAAAGATGTCCGTATTTTAATCCGGATGCGAGAGGGAAGTTTTTCGGAGTCAGTATGATGCATACGAAAGGGCATTTTGCGAGGGCTTTGCTGGAAGGGGTGGCTTATAGTCATCCTCTCCTTGCCGTCAATATTTCTTGACA
>BLMJ01000169.1 GCA_011960625.1 Lachnospiraceae bacterium
GACGGGGGAGATGGAGGAATACCACTATAACCTTCTGCTTTCATGGCATCTACGGTTGCCTGATAAATATATTTATTACAGAAATCTTCCACTTCTTTCGTATAGAACGGGCTTGGAGAAAATGTCCCCATCCCTCCCGTGTTAAGGCCGGTATCCCCATCCCCCGCACGCTTATGATCCTGGGCCGAGGTCATGGTCTTGACGGTATTTCCATCCACGAAAGACAGAACGGACACCTCCCGGCCTGTCATGAACTCTTCAATTACCATCTCGTTTCCTGCATCACCAAACTTCTTATCCAGCATGATGGTTTTGACTCCTTCTTTGGCCTCCTCAAGGGTGCTGCAGATGAGAACGCCTTTTCCAAGCGCCAGCCCGTCAGCTTTCAGGACAATAGGGAATTTCGCTGTCTCAAGATATGCAAGCGCCTTGTCAGCATCGGTAAAATTCTCATATGCCGCCGTGGGAATCTGGTATTTTTTCATCAGGTCTTTGGAAAATGCTTTCGAGCCTTCCAGAACGGCCGCATTCTTGCGCGGCCCAAAGGTACGGATGCCCGCCGCTTCCAGGTCATCCACCAGCCCACCTACCAGCGGGTCGTCCATGCCTACGATTACAAGCTCTACTTCTTTTTCCTTTGCAAACGCTGTGATTTTATCAAATTCCATTGCGCCTATGGGGGCACATTCGGCATACTCTGCAATTCCGGCATTCCCCGGCGTACAGTAAATCTTGTCCACTTTCTCACTCTTCGCCACACAGTAGGCAATCGCATGCTCTCTGCCGCCGCTGCCGACAATCAACACTTTCATCTTCTGATTTCCTCCATTCTATCTATTAAGTTTCATGATACATACCGCTCAATTACAGCTCTTCTCCCACACTGCCGTACTTAGTCACGGCTATGAAAGAATAACAGCCTTCCCATCCTGAACCGTCACTTTTCCGCCTGCAATCAAGTCAAGCGCCTGAGGCAGAATCTTCCACTCCGCCTGCTCCATCACACGTTTCTGTAAAACCTCCGGCGTATCCCCGGGCTCAACCTCCACGGCTTTCTGAAGAATAATGGGACCGGTATCCGTCCCTTCATCTACGAAATGCACCGTCGCACCGACCACCTTCACCCC
>BLMJ01000170.1 GCA_011960625.1 Lachnospiraceae bacterium
GGGTGCTTCGGCACTCCTTTTTTTACAGATTTGCGCAGTTGGCACAGTCTACCTCGATCTTGTAAGTTTTCTTCATTGTAAAGTCCTCCTTGTTATTTTTAAATTCAGTGATTAAGTACTTGTTTAATCATCATAGCCGTAGTATAATACGGAAAAAGACACACGTCAATATCCCCAAAGCATTCCCTCCCAAACGGGCGAAAAGTATTTCCGTTTGGGCGAAATACAAATAAAAGAAAGGAAAACAATATGGATAATATGAAATTGCCACATCAACATGGCGAAGGACAACAGACTGTACTAATCCAGAAGCAGTTAGACCATGTAGATTATTTTCAAACCGTAGCGGAAGTTTTCAAACAGCTTGGAGATACCACCAGAATCCGAATTTTCTGGCTTCTCTGCCACCAGGAGGAATGTGTCCTCAATATTTCAGATATGCTTCATATGTCAAGTCCGGCAGTGTCACATCATCTCAGACCATTGAAAAACAGCGGTCTTATTGTTTGCCGGCGTGAAGGAAAAGAGGTTTACTATCGTGCCGCAGATACGCCACAGGGACGTCTGCTGCATCAGATGATTGAGCAGGTTATGGAAATCACCTGTCCTGAATTATGAGGTCTGCCCTATGAATGAGGAATTGAAAAAAATACAAAAAAATGTGGAGAAATTTCATCAAGAGGTATCACAGACTCTCATTCCGCTTTATTCCGGTATTGAGTTATGCTATCTTACATTTTTAACTGATTCTTTTTCTGTGCGGCATAAGGCTATATCACATATTATTCAGATTAACTACTGCAAATCCGGACAGCTTATGTGGGAGATGAAAAACGGGAACCGTATATATCTGAATCCGGGAGATTTTTCTCTCCATACCATGAAAGCCTGTACGGATTCTGTACTTACTTTTCCAAACAATAGGTATCAGGGACTTAGTATTTATATTGATCTGCCAAAAGCCTCTGGAAATCCACCTGACCTGCTGGAAAACAGTACTATTTTTGAAACCGTATTGCCTAAAAAATTTTGCCAAAACGATAGTCCTGTCTTTCTTGCCGGAAATGAACAGACAGAAAGTATCTTTTCTGCATTTTATGACCAGCCTGAAAAACTTACGCTTCCATACCAGAAAATCAAAGTTTTAGAATTGTTGTTATACCTTACCAAAATGGAATTTACTCCCCAAAGCAAATTGGTTGAATATCAATTCGAGCTAACAGAAACTATCCGAAAAATTCATGACCAGCTTTTGCAACACATGGAGCAAAGAATTACCATAGAGGAACTTTCAAAACAATATCTCATCAATCAAACAACTTTGAAAAATGTTTTCAAGTCTGTTTATGGAACTTCCATTGCAGCACATATCAAGGAACACCGAATGCGGCAAGCTGCCTATATGTTAATAGAATCAAATATGAATATAGCGGAGATTGCACAGGCTGTTGGCTATGATAGCCAAAGTAAGTTTACAACTGCATTTAAAGCATATTTTAAAGTCCTTCCTAGAGAATATCGAAAAAATAAAACCAAACAAAATATCTAATATGTGTTCCAAACAGATTGCCTAAGCAATCGGAACACCGACACACCCTTTGGGAGTGTCGAAAGACAAGAATAGCAAGAATAGCAAGAATAGCAAGCACTGCCTATGTACGGACACATAGGCAAAATTCCCCATACTTCCCTACCGTCCGTATGATGAAATTTTCATAGGGAAGTATCCCTAACCCTCTTTGCTTTTCTTTCCTCTTTTTCTCTGCAAGTCCTTGACCTTCTCCCGCAGATTTGCTACAATAACATATGGATAATTCTATCCAAAAATAACTGAACAGACACAAAACACAACTGTTGTAAATCGAACATTTTGCAGCAGTTTTTTTATGCCCAAATTTAGAAAGGACGATGTAAAAATGGCAAACAGGACACGCACCAACCGGAATGAATTTCACTTAGATGACAAAGAGCAGTACATCCTTGATGAGAAGTTTAAGCTGTCCGGCATGAAAAGCAAATCGGCTTTTATACGGAAGCTGATTTTATACGGATATGTCTATGACGTGGATTACAGTTTTTTGCGGGAATACAATACGGAACTGGGGCGGATCAGCTCCAGCTTAAACCAGATTGCGAAACGGATTAACAGCACAAACCACGTCTATCAGGAAGATATGGACGAAGTAAAGGAGTTGATGAAACAGGTATGGCAGTCACAAAAATCCATGCTATCACAGCAACCGTTGATAAAGCGGTAGCCTACATATGCAACCCGGATAAAACGGACGAAAGCATCTACATTTCTTCCTATGCCTGTGCGCCGGAAACTGCAGCGATTGACTTCAAATATACCTTAGACCACTGCCGGGAAAACAGCCCTAACAAAGCCTATCATCTGATACAGGCTTTCGCTCCCGGTGAGGTCAATTTTGACGAAGCGCACCAGATAGGGAAAGAGCTTGCCGACAAAGTTTTAGAGGGAAAATATTCTTATGTTGTCACCACTCACATTGATAAAGGTCACGTCCATAACCACATCATTTTCTGTGCCGCCGACAACATGGAACACAACAAATACCATGACTGTAAGCAAAGCTATTACCGCATCCGAAAATTAAGTGACGAGCTGTGCAGCGAGCATAACCTTTCCGTCATTATCCCCGGTGGAGAGCGTGGAAAAAAATACAACGAATGGCAGGCGGATAAGAACAGCGCCGCATGGAAAACACAGATTAGAAAGGACATCAACGCCGCCATAAAAGCATCCTCTACTTATGAAGAATTTCTGCTCCTGATGCGGGCGAAAGGCTATGAGATAAAAGGCGAAACTTTTGGGGAAGATGCCCTCAAATTTATCTCCTTCCGTCCACTCGGCAAAGACCGTTTTGTGCGTGGCAGCATCAAGTCACTTGGAAAGGAATACACGAAGGAGCGCATCAAAGAACGGATTGAATTAAAACGGGAACGCAAAGCAGTTATCCCGAAAAGAGATTACGCAGACAGGCGGTTGATTGATACCTCTGATGAGAAATTCCAGAACAGTCCGGGACTGCAAAGGTGGGCGGCGGTGGAGAATTTAAAGATTGCTGCACAGGCATACAATGAAATAGGTTCCATCGCAGAACTGGAACAAAAGATCGCTGCCACTTCCTCCACCGGAAAGGAAGCAAAGCAGACCGTCCGCAAGCTGGAGAACCGCATCAAAGACCTTGCGGAAATCATTAAATATGCAGAACAGTATAAATCCAACAAATCCTACCATATTGCCTATAAGAAATCGAAAAACCCTGACGCATATATCCGCAGGCATGAGAGCCAAATTATTCTTTATGGCGGCGCAAGGCGTATGCTGGAACAGGCGGGCATTTCCTTAAAAGGCTTTAACATCGACAAGCTGAAATCGGAATATCAGGCGCTGACCGCACAGAAAAAAGAACTGACTGCCACCTACAAAAACAGTGAAAAAGAATTGAAATCGCTGAATCGGAAACTGGAGAACCTGAACCAGTATTTAGGGCGCACAGAGCCGCCTAAAAAGGCACAGGAACAGCCAGACCGGGATAACAACCCCTCCCGGTAATTCCCTGTCTGAAAAGGGCTTTAAATGCAAAAACGCATCATGGAAATGTGCATAACTCCCCATTCCGCTATGGACAACACCATTCACAGCATATGGAAAAGCAAAAAGCAGCTTTCCCACATCCTGCAAACAGTGTTGCCCACAGCTCCATAAGACGGGGAGTTATACACATTGCCCACAATGCCGAAGGCGGCGGAATCCCTCCATTCCTTCCTACTACATAACTTCTCGGAATCTTCAGCCCTTATTTCATGGGGCTTTCAGAACCTATTTTTCAAAA
>BLMJ01000171.1 GCA_011960625.1 Lachnospiraceae bacterium
GGAGCGGAAGCAGTATTTTTGAAAAGCGAGTTTGAGAAGATAAGGTTTATTCCCTTCGGCACCTAGTAATTCCTCATAAAACTTGCGCATCAGCAATGCACTTGCCAAGTCGTCCACTTCCCATAAGGTACAGATTAAAAAACCAGCTCCGGCCAATTCAAATGCACGGCGTAATCCCTTTATCCCTTCTCCTTTTCTGATTCCTCCACGGCCAGTCTGGCAGGCCGCCAAAACCACCAGCTTATATTGTGATAAATCCAACGCTAAAATATCACGACCATTTAATATTCCGTCCCCATAATCCTCCGGAAGGCTTTCCCTGCAACGCCAATTTTCGGCTCCGGCAAAAAACAATCCACATCTTAAAAACGGATCCTCCGCATTTTTCAGGCATTCATCCCCTGGCAATCCAAGCAAAAATAACTCGGAACCCCTCCGCTCTTCTTGTTTTTCATTGGCAAACCCATGTGTCGAAATATGTAGGATATCTGCTTCGTTTTTTATTTCCGTAAAATACTTCGTCGCTCTCATACCCAACGCCAGCTCCGCACTTCCTGTTTTTTCAAATAAGGCTGCAACCTCAGATGCCTCAACCTCCGCAAATGGCAGCTTTGAAATATTCTCCATATGTAAATACTCTCCTGCTGCGCCTTCTAATCCTGCAATATCTATATGATATTCTGGATTCGCAACAATAAAAACATTTTTTCCCTGGGGAGTTGGCAGCTTCCTCATTATTTCCCTTCCCGACGATAAGTATACAACAGAGCAGACCTCCTCACCGGGGCATTCCATATTTTTTTGCAATAATAACTCGAAGGGCACTTTATATAAATTACTATCCGGCACAATATACACAGTACGAGCATTACCTATCCACGCTTCAAACGCCCCCAGCAAAATTCTACGCAGCTCTTTCAATTGTGGTTGAAAATCTTCTCCGGTTTCAATATTCCTGACAAAAGACTCAACCGTGCTGTCTATTTTATCGCAATAACCGATATCAACAAATTGAATTTTCTTATTAGTTACCGCAAACGCCCCA
>BLMJ01000172.1 GCA_011960625.1 Lachnospiraceae bacterium
CGCTTGTTGGAGCGCTCCACAGAAGTTCTTCTATCATATTCCTTTTCCCATGCTTCGTTTTAAAGATCTCGAATCAGGAGCTGATGGAAAATCCTTTGGAGATTTTGCAGGGTTCAAGCCCTTTTACGGAGGAAGTGGAAAAAGAACTCTCGCAATTATCAGGCGTGCAAAAGATTATGAACGATCAGCACCTCCCAGTTTCCTATGATCTGCAGGCCCTGGAATCAGATGCTGAAATTGTAGGATTTGAGAAAGCAGATATGGCTTTGCTGCAAAGCTGTCTCTTAAATGGAAACCTATCAGATTATGGGCAAATGGCATCTGAGGATCAGATGGTGATTGGCAGGCCGGGGGACTTTGAGAAGTATTTTGGCATTCATCCAAAAGTCGGCTCGTCTGTAACGCTGAAGATTTTTGATGGGCAGCATACGGAGAACCTGGAATTTGAGATTGCGGCAGTCCTTGACGAAAGTAAAATTGGAAATCATGGCGATAAAATAGATATGCTGTTATTGCCGGTTGATTCCATGCAGAAAATCGCACACAGCAATCTGACATATCAGTATGTGATTCGTGTAGAGGATTCTTTGGAACAGCAGGCAGAAAGCGAATTAGACCAGATTGTATCAGATAACCCGCGGCTGAGTGTGGATTCCCTTTCTGCTGCCATTGCCCAGAATGAAAACTTCCTGCAGGGGACGCAGTTAGCCCTTGCGATAGCCATTGTCTTAATTGGCTGTTTTTCCGTGATGAATCTGTTGAATACAACTTTGACGGGAATTATCGTAAGGCGCAGGGAATTTTCTATCATGCGTTCCGTGGGAATGTCCCAAAAACAATTATCCGTGATGGTTCATAAAGAGGGATTGATCGTAGTCGGCATGGGACTTGTATTATCTGTGGTAATTGGTGGAGGAATTGGATATGTTCTTTGCTCATTTTTGAAGAACAGCCTGATGAACTATTTGAATTATCGATTTCCATTTGGTATTACAATCCTGAACTGTGCGGTTATTATTTTATGTAGTGTGCTGATTACAACAGGGGCCTTAAAGCAGCAAAGCAAGTCATCCATGATGGAAGCTCTGCGATAATAGAAGGAGGTGGCAGACCATGACATGGCCTTTTGAAAATGATACCAGTGCCGTTACCCGCAGGTTATCAAATGCCCGTATTGGACAGAACCGTTTCAGGAACCGTCTGATTGGGATCATTATCTTTATGGCTGCGGCCATTATGGCATTTGTTTCTTCTTATGCTTTTAACATTACAAATGAATATGCGGCATCGACTGCATATCAGGGGATTTTCCAGAACCTTTCAAAGGAGAATATCTCTTTGCTGAAAGAAGATTCCCGTATCCAAAATATAGGCATATACCAGTCTGTCGGTATGACAGAACAAAAGAACGGCATCACAATGGGTATAGTATGTTCCGATGAAACAACTATGCAGCTCTCCAACATCACACTGGTGGAAGGACGTATGCCCCAGGCGGCGGATGAACTGCTTGTGGAAAGGGGATATATAGAAACCCTGAACCTGAAAGCGGGGATTGGTGACACAATATCCCTTCATTACCGCAATCAGGAAAGCCGCCAGTTAGAAACAAAAGATTTCCGGATTACAGGTTTTATTCAGACAACCGCTGAGAATGACAGAGACAGGGTTGCGTATAACGCGATTGTCTCACAGGATTTTGTGCGGGAAAACCCTGCCCTTTCTGCCGGGTCTGCAGCAGCAATGATTTCTGTCCGTGATACTGCCAAATATACAAATCAGGAACTGAAAGACCTGGTACGGACGATTGGTCTGGACTGCGGAATATCTGCAGACAATATTCAGGTAAATAATTTATACATCGACAGTAATAACATGTCAAAAGAGACGGTACTGACGGTTTTGATCGTTGGGCTGGTCTTAATCGGTGTATGTTCCCTGGTCGTCTACAATATATTTTATATTTCCGTGATAAATAATGTAACTTCCTTTGGACAACTGCGTACAATTGGCACTACAAAGAAGCAGATCAAACAGATTATTTCAAGGGAGGGAAATTATCTTGCACTTCATTTTATTCCATTTGGGTGCATTGCAGGTGGAATGCTGTCCTTTCTGATAGACCGGAGCGCTTTTTTGCTGCTTCCTGATATTATAACTTCGTTTTTGTCGGGAATCGTTGTATTTGTCTGTGTAAGGCTGTCTATTTTAAAACCGGCGAGGATTGCCATGTCAGTTTCACCTGTGGAAGCATTCCGTTATAGCGGTTATAGTGGAACAAAAAAGAGGAAGAAGAGTAGGAAGCGCCTTACACCGTTTTCACTTGCAGCAATGAACCTGTCCCGTAACAGGAAGAAGAGCATATTGACCTTTGCTTCACTGGTCTTGAGCGGAATGCTGTTTGTAGGCATTTCTTCCCTGCTGACTTCCCTTGATCCTGAACAAAGGGCAAAGCATAGCTTTCCTTATGAGGGAAGCTATGTGGTAGAACTGAACCGGGCGCTGGTCACGCCTACGTTTTCCCTTACGCAGCTGCAGGAAGACAATCTTCTGACAGATGAATTGGAAAGTCATATTTTATCGATTGAAGGGGTAGATGAAATCATCCGCCAGCAGGAAATATGTGTCAGGATCGATGGAATGGAAACAGCAATCCGGAGTATGAACAGAGAAGATTATAAGGAATTAATGGACAGAGTAATGGCAGGGGAGCTGCCGGATTGTGACCATACGGGGGAAAACTCCCTTATCATTAACATGGGAAGCCCGGAATTGGAATATCTGCATAAGAACTATGATGTGGGCGATACCGTCACTTTTTCACAGACAGGAGATATTCCGCAAAGCGGCCTTACTTATACTGTATCTGCTGTTATTTATGACAGAGACAGCGCTGCCAGCTTTATCCTTCCGGCAGGTGAAATGAAACGGATGGTCCCCTATAATGCAAACAGTGCGTTTGTGATTCGGACAAAGACAGACCGTCATGCTGAAATTGAGAGCGAATTACATTCACTGGTTTTGGCAAGCGATACTTTGCGCCTAAAGACATTAAAAGATATGACAATGCAATATAAAAGTGTTTTCAGCACAATTTCCATTGCGGCATATGCACTCTTAGCGGTTATTGTTATGTTCAGTATCATCAACCTGGTCAATACCAGTATGACAAATATCATTTCCAGAAGGAAGGAAATGGGATTGTTCCGGGCAGTTGGTTTAGGCAGCAGACAGCTGTATCATATGATAGGCTTTGAAAATGCATTTCAAACGCTTGGCAGTTTTGCCGCCTCCCTTATCTGCGGTCTGGGAATTGGAAAAGCAATTTTCTCTGCTGTGGGGAACGTGCCCGGATTTAGCTTTGTAAATTACACTTTCCCTGCTGTACCGGTTCTCTTATATGTTTTATTGGTTTTTATGCTTCAATTAGCACTTACAAAACGGGCTGGCCTGTATTGTAGAAAAGATAGTGTGGTGGAGCAGCTCCGTGTGACGGAATAGGAGGTGGAGGACATGACATGGCCTTTTGAAAATGACACCGGCGCCATTGTGAAGAAACTGGCGAAGCGGAGCCTTGCCAGCGAGAAACGCCGGAACCTGATGGTGGTAATTGCCGTCGCTCTGGCGGCGTTCCTGGTTTGCCTGTCAGCGGTCATATCCGTCTCAGTTGCACAGATCCAGCGTAATCAGGTGGCTGATACCTATGAGGCGGTCTTCACCGGCGTGGAGGCGGACCATGTGGCGGTCCTGAAAGAGCTGCCGGAGTTTGCCCGCGTAGGTGAATACTATCTGCTGGGGCAGGAGCATTCGGAGCAGGGATACAACGCCTCCTATGTGTACTGCGACAGTGACATGGTGTATATTGCCCGCAGCCAGATGGAGCTGGTAAAAGGAGAACTCCCGGCACAGGCGAATGAAGTCGCTGTCAGTGAATATTTTCTCTCCGCTTACGGTTCCAATGCCAAAATCGGTGAGACGGTCCGATTGGATACCGAGAGTTTTCATGGAGACTATACCGTGACCGGAATCCTGTCTAATGTGGGAGAAAAGGAAGCGAATCTATGTGCCGTTGCTGTTTCTAAAGAGGCCTTAACACAGTGGGCCGGATTTGACCCTGCAGGATACCGTGCCTATGTGCATTTCAAAAATGACAGGCAGTTTGACCAGGAGGCCATGGCTGCCCGCTGCAGGGAGATTGCCGCACAGTTTGGCTCTGCGCACGTAGGGATGAACAGCAATTATTTTGCTTCTAACTCAAAGTCTATTGACTTTGTGACTGTTTTCGGTATAGCCGCCCTCGTGCTTGCCGGCGGATACGTAGTCATCCAGAGTATTTTCCGTATCTCTGTGAACGATAAAATACAAAGCTATGGACAGCTCCGTACCATCGGCGCAACACCGAAACAGATCCGGCGCATTGTGAAAAAGGAGAGCGGTCGGCTGGGCGGCATTGGGATCCTGATCGGCATCCTGCTGGGCGTGGGCGGCGGCCTGCTTTTGTTCCCAAAAGGCTTCCATGGGGGGGATTATGGGATAGCTGTATTTCTGACCGTGGTGGTCTGTTGGGTCATAGTATCTGTCTCGGTTCACAGACCGGTCAAAATAGCTGCCAACATTTCACCGCTGGAGGCAATGCGTTTTTTGGCAGGTCAGGAAAAGGTACACAACAGAAAGAAACACCGGAAACTAAGTCCCGTATCCATGGGATTTGCAAATTTTGGACGCGACCGTAAAAAGTCAGTGAGTATTGCAGTGTCTCTAAGCCTGGGCGGGATCCTTCTTCTGGTGGTGTCTTCCATGGTCCTGACCCGGTCACCGGAGCAGGCTGCAAGGCTGTTTTTCCCGGACGGGGATATAAAGATATATCTGTCTTCCGAGCAGCCGGAGGAAGAGATTATGGCTGCAGACAATCCGCTGGATGAAAACTTAAGGCAGGAGATTCTTTCTGTGGACGGGGTGACGGATGTGCTGGCCACTCGCCGGTCTCTGCACGCAAAATTCAGGGCTTCCGAAAGCGCTGAGGCCGGTATGTGCGACATGCTGACGGACTCAAACCACATGGATATAGAAGCCGCGCTGGTATCCGGCGCCATGCCGGCAGATACCCACAGCATCCTGCTGAGTACGGCTTATCAGAAGCGCCATACTGATATGGATGTTGGGGCCACTATTGAGTTGATTCTGGGTCAGGAAACTGTGAAAGTTACCATATCCGGACTGTTCGATGCGTCGAAGGCAGCAAACGGACATGGCGCGCTTGCCATGGATTCGGCGGCCCTGTTCGCACCGGAGGAGTTGTTTCGCGAGATACATCCTGAAATCGAAAGCTTTGACTACTCTTGGAGTATTGTGAATGATTCCGGAAAAGCAGAATTTGTGGAAAGCAGCCTGCAGGAGATGGTATCCGGCCGTAGCAATCTTGGACTGGATACCATAGACGCGCACATCGAATATGAGAAAATGCAGAGCAGCATTATTTTTGGCAGCCTGCAGGCTCTTTCCTGGCTGGTCTTCCTGTTCGGCGTTGTCAACCTGATCAATACGACGCTTTCCAACCAGATGTCCCGGAAGCGGGAGAACAGTATCCTGCGCTCCGTTGGCCTTACCGGGAAGCAGCTGTGCCGGATGAATATCATTGAGGGGATGTGCCATGCATTTTTTGCGGCGCTTGCCGTCGTGAGCCTGGGGCTGCCGCTTTCCGTAGCAGTCTGTGCGGAAGTAAGTAAAAAATCCTTTGCCGGTACAGTTGTCCCATATCAGTTCCCGTTCCTGCAAATGGGGCTGTTCCTCCTTGTGCTGTTTGGTATGGAGGCGATTCTGTCTGTCTGGATGGTTCGCAGGCAGAAAAAGCAATCTCTGATAGATCAGATGAGGGCGATGGAGTGATTCCGATGGAGGGATTGATCGGTTTTTATTCAGCATTTCACAGCAACAGATAAACATTTCACAGCAATCAAATTGTTATGGCGTTTCGGACAGGCTATAATAAAATGTCTGTCTATGGCAGCGGCAAAAGTATATCTTTTGCCGCTGGCGATATCATGAGCGCAAGTGAGTCAACATGCTTGCATGATTGACGAACGGCGAATGTCGATCATGAACCGAAGGTTCATGATATAATGACGAGGAGGTGGCGCATTGATCCGTATTGCAATCTGTGATGATGAAAAACATATGTCTGAGCATATAAGGTCAATGGTCTCTGATTTCTTTCGTAAAAAGAACCGGGAGATCAGCCTCCGTATGTTTTCCAGCGGCGAAGAGCTGTTAAGCTACAATGGGCAGATCGACATCCTGTTTCTGGACATCCAGATGAAGGACATGGACGGCATGGAGACGGCAAGGAGACTCAGGGCGGATAAGTTCCGGGGCTTTTTAGTCTTTATTACGGTACTGAAAGAGATGGTGTTCCAGTCTTTTGAGGTACAGGCCTACGATTATCTGGTCAAGCCGGTGGATAAAAAACAGTTTGAAAAGACGATGGACCGCCTTTACGCTTCCATGCAGAATGCCAGCGAAGACAGCCTGCTGGTGCAAAAGGGATATGAGGGGCGCATCATCCCAAAGGATGAGATTGTCTTCTGTGAGATTATAGACCGGAAAATATATCTGAACCTGGCTTCCGGCGAAGTTGTTGATTATTATGAACGGATTGAAAATCTGGAAACAAAGCTGGATAACCGTTTTTACCGGTGCCACAGGAGCTATCTGATCAATCTGAAACATTTAAAAGGCTATAAAAACGGGACGGTCTGTATGGATAATGGCAAAGAGATTCCCGTATCACGGCTGCGGAGCAAGGAGTTCTCCGGCGTTGTTCTACAGTATATGAAGAACATTTGAGAATTTTAGATATGGGGGGCTAGTAACATGGCTGAGTATTTAGATTTTTTCAATATATATGTGATAGGCCTCATTGAGGGGACCTTTCAGTTTTATTTTCTGGCGAAAATCCTGAAAAAGAAACTTTTGCCCCCGTTTTATTTCCTGTTTGGAGTATGTGCGGTGATTGTCACCCGCTTTCTTTCCGTTGGCACGGTGACCGGCTTCGTGGCGATTGTATTTCTTCTTACGGTATGTGGGATCCTGGTCTGCCATGCGGATTTTAAGTCTTCCCTTCTGTATGCGGCCCTGACAACTGAAATCATGCTGCTCTGCTATGGGATTGTGAAATCTCTGATAGGCCTGTTATACGCATGGCTGCCATATTTTTTCTATGATACGGCCGGTATTGCGGCTATGCTGGCCAGTGAGGCTGCGTCACTTTTGCTGACAGGGGTTTGCTATTATATGGTGTATCGCTATTTTTCCGACTATACCGCATCGGAAATGCAGCAAATGTTTCTGGTTTTCATTCCGATCCTGATGATCTTTATTATGAGTGAGTACATTAATACGCTTTCGTTTGATTATCAGTTTGTAGTCTTAGAGGAGGATGGATCTTTCGAGTATCTGCTGAGTCACTGGCAGCTGCTTGCAATGCATCTTTTGGGACTCTTAAGCCTGTTCTGCATTCTGTTCTCTTATAAGAAGCTGCAGCAGAATTTCCGTCTCAGCACTGAAATTTCACTGCTGGAACAGGAAGAACATTCCCTGAACCAGTATGTGGAGGAAGCGAAGACACGTTACGATGAAACAAAGTCCTTCCGCCATGACATTAGGAACCACATCGCAGTGGTGAAAAATCTTCTGCAGAGCGGGAAACTGGAAGAAGCGGTAAGCTATATGGAAGATATGGACGATATGGCGGAAAAAATGTCATTCCCCTGCAGTACCAATAACTCGGTAGTGGATATTTTGGTGGGAAACAAGCTGGGGATTGCCAAAAGCATGGGGATCGATGTAGACTGTTCCCTCCTTCTGCCATATCCCTGTGGCATCAGAGATATTGATATCTGTATTGTCCTGTCAAATGCACTGGACAATGCGATTCAGGCAGTAAAAAATCTGGATGCCTGTATGGAAAAATATACCTCATCGGACGGCAGTCCGCCCGCCCCGTCAGGGGCATGTATTACGGGATGCCCAAATGGGTATATCCATGTGTCCGGGCGTATCCAGGGAGATTTTCTTATGATGGAAATAGAAAACAGCTTCCATGGGAAAGGCGCGTTCAAAAAAGGGACAGGCCTGTCAAACGTAAAGAAGGTGGCTGAAAAATATGGCGGCGCCATGAGTATAGAGGCACAGGAGAATAAATTTGTCCTCCATGTGCTGCTGATCATTTCACAGCACCCAGAAGGTATCCCACAGCAAATGGATTAACGCATTACTTTCTACAGCCGAAAAAAGAAAAAGGAAGCTGTCTGTAAGGGCGACTGCCTGACAATATCAAATTGAAGGAGGAACATGCTTATGGCAATGCAGGTGAATGGAAACTATGAACATTCCAGAACCGACTATGCAGAAAGGGTGAAGGAAAAACAGACCGCAGAGAGGGCGGAAAAAGCAAAGGAAGCAGAGAAAGCTGCAGAGGAGAAAAAATCCCACAGGCTGTCCGAACCACAGGACGAATACATCAGCAGTGAAAAGTCGGGAAAAAAGCCTACGGGACTGTACCGGGTAGGCCAGGACGAGAACGGCAACCGGAAAATCTTTTTTGATGACCCGAAAGCTGACCATGCAGATGGAAAGGATGACCGTTCCGGGGAAGGCGAAGATGGAAAAGGGACGAAGGTAAGCGGGGACAGCCAGGGAAAGTCGGCGGAGAAATGTGTCACGAATACCGATAAGGTTGACAGGGAAATCAAGAAGCTGAAAGAGAAAAAGCAACAGTTGGAACAGCAGATTCAGTCAGCTTCCGGAGATGAAACACCCTTCGGGCATCCCTCTATGCCAGGGTCTGCCCCAGCGGAAGCGAGGGTATCCGGCAATAATAAGGAAAACAAAATCCGGGAACTGGAGAAAAAGCTGGCGCAGGTAGAAAATGAGTTAAGCCAGAAAGACAATGATACCTACAGGCGGCAGAATGCTTCTGTATCAGAATAAAAGAGATTCAGATTTTAGTGTAGTATCAATACCGGGAGATGGTGGCAAATGCGCACTGTTTTCCGGTATTTTTGAAATGGCAGCATCATTCATGACAATACATTACAATAAAATCTTCTTTTAGATTTTATTGTAGAAGACTCGCGAAGCGTGGATTCTATTGTATGAATTTCTTAAAAAGGATTGTGGCAGGAAGAATTCAAAGGAGGGACTTTTTATGCATACGAAAACAATGGAAGGCCTTGCAGGGGCAAGTATGAATATGAAGTTACTGAATACGCCTTTCCGCGTCTATAAAGACGCAGAGCGGAGAGGTGATACAGCCGTAATGGAACGAACAATGGGATATGTCGGTGAATTTGCAGATAAAGCGGAGGATTATCAGAAGAAAGCCGAAAAAGGAATGGAGGAGGATGCAAAGGAAGCGAAGGAAAAAGCGAAGACGGAGCAGGAAAATGCCATCAGGAAACGCAAGGAAGAGCGCGAGGAGCTGGAAAAGAGGATAGCGGAAAGCCGGAAAGAGGATACGGATACCGTCAGCATCAGCGAAAATGGGAAGGCCGCATTGGACGGGAAGGCCGGTTCGGTTCAGACAGGTGCAGACAATGGCGTATCTATCGAAGAAACAGCGGATGCTATTAAGATGGAACCTGTAATCTATACGAAAACCGGGGAAGCATTGAAATCGGAATCTGGCACAAATATTTCTGTTTCAGTATAGATGCTGTCATCGGGTTATTTTGAATTTATAGAAGATAATCCCTGGCAGCTTTGCTGCCAGGGTGCCTGATTACCAGTAAAATGGAGACATATCTGCGGTGAGGAACGCATTAAGAAAGCGCAGTCACCAATGGTATTCGTATTAGATGGAGATAAACGGTTGGAATGGATCCGGTCGTTTGGATTGTTTAGATCGGAGAAGAAAAGGAACTTATCGGTTTTGCATGTTATGAGGCGACAGCCAGAAATTTTTTCGGCCCTATGGCTGTGTTGGAAAGTGAAAGAAAAAAGGGTGTAGGAAGAGCCTTGCTGCTTAAGGCTCTGGAATCCATGCGGGAACTTGGCTATGCGTATGCCATTATCGGATGGCCCACGAACTCTGCCGTAAGCTTTTATAAAAAATGTGTGGGTGCTATTATGATTGATGAAAAATCTTAGGGTGTATATAAGCGAATGATTGAGATTGATGAATAAAGCAAGGAGCCTTCGTAATGGAAAGTTTCACTGATGCATTGAATCAAAGGAATTTATAGAAAATCAGGGTATGGGGGCTTGTTCTATGTTAAAGAAGCTGAACGGAATTTTGAATATACTGATTTGTTCATTTATTGGAGCTTTTGCAGGGCATGTAATCTATGTATGTCTGGATTACAGGACGCATCCTGGGTTATATGATATGCAATCGGCGCCATGGTACACAGTCATTTTGTATTATGGCATATTTACGATTGTTCCTTTGATAATAGCCATTATCATAAAGCTGTTCCTCTGGAGAAAGTTAAAGCAGAAAAAGTGAAGAATTGGAATCGGGATTTGTATCGGGAGGATATGGAATGAATGATAGGAATGAAACAATAATAGACGCTGTCATAAAAAAGGCGGATGCTTTGTGCCCTGATTCTCTGGCCCTGATCGGTGTGTATGGTTCGGTTGCTACCGGAGATGAGTACGGAAAATCCGATCTTGATTTGATGATTTTGATTAATGACGAAAACGGACAGGTCCTGGCCGATGGTTTTATTATAGATGATGTTGATGAGGAAATGTATTCTAACTGGAAAAACAAAATGGCCGAGGCGGCAGGCAGAAACGATGTGTATTCTTCCTTTATGAATTTATTGTCAATTTTCAGTTAGAATCACATTCATTGAAATTCCGAAAAGTTATATAAAA
>BLMJ01000173.1 GCA_011960625.1 Lachnospiraceae bacterium
GGAAGAACACAGGGACCGAATTGTTCTCAAGGATGAACGCTGGCGATAAGCTTCCGGTAATCGGGCCGCTGGGAAATGGTTTCCCGGTTGAGGAGGCAGTAGGGAAAAGAGTCCTTTTGATGGGAGGCGGAATCGGCGTTCCCCCGATTCTGGAGCTGGCCAAGCAGATGGTGTGTGAGAAGAAACAGCTTGTGGTCGGTTATCGTGATGCACATACGTTTTTAAAGAAAGAGTTTGAAAAGAATGGTCAGCTATACATTTCCACGGAAGACGGAAGTGTGGGAACAAAGGGAAATGTACTGGATGCAATTCGTGAAAACGGGTTAGAGGCAGATATCATTTATGCCTGCGGACCCACTCCAATGTTACGGGCAATCAAGGAATATGCCGAAGAAAAAAAGATTGCATGCTATATTTCCTTGGAGGAAAGAATGGCCTGCGGAATCGGGGCGTGTCTGGGATGCGTCTGCCGCAGTAAGGAACGGGATCACCACACGAATGTGCATAACACCCGGATTTGTAAGGACGGTCCGGTATTCCTTTCGACGGAGGTGGAAATCTGATGAATATGAAAGTGAATATTGCAGGAGTGGAATGGAAGAATCCTGTGACCGTAGCTTCAGGAACCTTTGGCTCTGGCGCGGAATATGGGGAATTTGTTGATTTGAATAGACTGGGGGCTGTAACGACGAAAGGGGTTTCTAGCGTTCCGTGGCCAGGGAATCCAACTCCGAGAGTGGCGGAGACCTCAAGCGGCATGATGAATGCTATTGGGTTACAGAATCCGGGAATTGATTTGTTCTGTGAGAGGGATATACCCTTTCTTCGGAAATACGATACAAAGATTATTGTGAATGTATGCGGTAAGTCTGAGGAGGATTACTGTCAGGTTGTAGAGCGGCTTGGCAGTGAAGACGTGGATATGCTGGAGATTAATATTTCTTGTCCCAACGTGAAAGAGGGCGGGATTGCTTTTGGCCAGAACCCAAAGGCAGCGGAAGCTATCACCAGGGCGGTTAAGAAGTACGCTAAACAGCCGGTGATTATGAAGTTGAGCCCCAATGTGACGGATATTGCTGAGATGGCAAAGGCTGTGGAGGCAGGAGGAGCAGACGCCGTCTCCCTGATTAACACGCTGACTGGAATGAAGATTGATATCCATAGAAGGACTTTTGCGCTGGCCAATCAGACAGGGGGCGTTTCAGGCCCGGCCATTCATCCCATTGCTGTGCGCATGGTTTATCAGACCGCGCAGGCGGTGAAGGTGCCGATTATCGGTATGGGTGGAATCGCCTGTGCCGAGGATGCCATTGAGATGATGCTTGCAGGTGCAAGCGCCGTATCAGTAGGAACGGCGAACTTCCATAATCCGGCGGTGACGGCAGAGATAGCAGAAGGAATTGAGGCGTATCTTAAGGAGATGCATATGGAAGAAGTGGGGGAATTAGTTGGAGCAGTGCGGGCGTGACAAAGAGGATATGACGAATATGAAGATAGGAATTTTAGGAGCAGGCGCTATTGCCCATAAGATGGCCGAGACCGTCGGCAGTATGGAAGGGGCAGAAGTCTGCGCGGTAGCCTCCAGGAGTCTTGAAAAGGCAGAGGATTTTGCAAAAAAGTATCAGATACCGAAGGCATACGGGAATTATCAAGAGATGGTGATGGATTCGTCTGTAGATCTGGTTTATGTTGCGACCCCTCATTCTCATCACTATGAACATGTAAAACTATGTCTGAAGAATCATAAGCATGTTCTCTGTGAGAAAGCATTTATGATCAATAGCCGTCAGGCAGAAGAGGTTGTGAGGCTTGCAAAGGAAAAGAAGCTGCTTTTGGCAGAGGCCATATGGACGCGCTATATGCCCTCAAGAGCGTTAATTCGTGAAGCGGTGGAAAGCGGCATAATCGGAGAGGTTACATCTTTGACAGCGAATCTTGGATATGTGATAAAAGACAAGGAACGGTTAATTGAATCCAGGCTTGGCGGAGGAGCCCTGTTGGATTTGGGAGTGTACCCTATTAATTTTGCCTTGATGGTATTTGGGGAGGACTATGCAGAGGTTTCGGCAGAAGGGATTCTTTCTGAGCAGGGGGTAGATTTGCAGAATAGCGTTACCTTGAAATGGAACGACGGAAGGATGGCCGTCTTACATTCAAATATGCAGGCCCTTACGGATCGCAGAGGAATCATTTATGGGGATAAGGGATATCTGGTCGTGGAAAATATTAACAACTGTGAGTCAATTAGCGCTTACGGTCTTGACCGTAAGTTAATTCGGCAATATGATCTTCCCAGGCAGATTAGCGGTTACGAGTATGAGGTGGAGGCTTGCCGTAAGGCAATAGAAAAAGGTGCGGTCGAATGTGAAGAGATGCCTCTTAAGGACAGCATAGCCGTGATGGAGCTTTTGGATCGGATACGGGAGCTTTTGGGGATACGCTATACTTGCGAGTCGTAATTTATTGCTTGTAAGTTGAAGGAATATGTGATAAAGTAGTAACGTTTCTTGTAGTGTTTAAGGAAACTTCGGCAGATAAGTGTTTCAGAAGGAGGAATGTTATTATGGACTACAATAGGATTGTAGAACTGATCCTTGATGTGGGCGAAGAGATGTTAAAGAGCGGCGCTGAGAATTTTAGACTGGAAGACAGCCTTTATAGGATGTGTAAAAGTTATGGATTTAAGCGATATGATGTGTATGCAATTCCAAGTAACCTTCAGATCACGGTGGAGACGCCAGAAGGGGAGATGATTACCCAGATTCGTCAGATTGAATCCACAGACATTGATTTTGATCGTCTGGATTATCTGAATAATCTGTCTAGATATGTCTGTGCAAATCAGCCGGATGTTAAGGAATTTCGTGAAAAGTATGAGGAAGTCATGAATCGCGAAGAACCCCATCCGGTAATCAAGTATTTTGCAGGAGTTATGGGCGGGGCCGGATTCGCTGTATTTTTTGGATGTAATTTTGCGGATGCTATCGTTGCGGTAATTGTATCACTGATGATTGTCGTTGTAGGAGGATGGCTTGGAAAAAGAGAGAACAATGTTCTAATCTATAATCTGATTCTTGCGTTTCTATCAGAGTTGATTATCCTGGCAGCGGTCCGCCTGGGGATTGGGAGTCATTCTGACCGGATTATGATAGGGATTGTGATGCTTCTGATCAGTGGACTTGGAGTTACCAACGGTATTCGTGAGGTGCTGCAAAGAGACTTTATTTCCGGGGCGTTGAATATTATGAATTCCATGCTCGGTGCGGCAGGAATCGCATTCGGAATCGCGCTTGCAATTATGATACTTGACGGTGTTAGTTCAGACGGCTTCATTTTGAACCATAATATTCCGATTCAGTTGATTTCATGTACAGTGGCCTGCATCGGATTTGCCATGTGGTTTAAGATTAGAGGACGTCAGGTTATTTATTCCGGGATAGGAGCGTTTTTTACCTGGGGGATCTATATTGTAGTTTTTGATATGAATCCAAGTAATTTTCAGGCAACGCTGGTGGCGTCTGTCTTTGTAGCGGCGTATGCGTTTATCATGTCCCGGGTCAATAAGGCGCCGTCAACCATATTCCTGACTGCATCTGTGTTTCCATTGATACCAGGGCCGAATCTTTACTATATGATGTACGGATGTGTAAGTAAGGATATGAATCTGGTCTATAGTGAGATGCTGGTGCTTCTTGCAACCTGCCTTGCAATTGCATTTGGATTTATCATCGTGGACGTGGCCTCTCGAAGCGCTATGTATATGATGAAGACAGAATATCGTATCGGAAAAAATTCTTAAGAGAGACAGAAAAATACAGGGCTTTAGAAAATGTTATCTTCTAAAACCCTGTATTTTTTATACTATGTTACAATTTGCGCAGCTGGAACTTCTGAACGGATCTCTTCAATTCTCCGGCCTGTTTATACAGCTCGCTGGCAGAAGAAGCAGATTTTTCAGCGGTTACCGTATTGGTATGTACAACATCGGAGATCTGATTGACACCTGCCGTAAGTTGTTCAAGGGACATTGCCTGCTGCTGTGCGGAATCTGCAATTTTCTGTATGAGATGAGCTGTGTTCTGTGAGCCAGTCACGCCCACCGAAAGGGCTTCCGTCGTGTCGCCGGACAGGGACGTTCCATGTCTGACAAGCTCCATGGAATTTTCGATTAATTTCGTAATATCCTTTGCAGCGACAGAACTCTTGTTGGCAAGGCTCTGTACCTCATCTGCTACAACGGCAAAGCCTTTGCCGAAATTACCCGCCCGGGCCGCCTCAACCGAGGCGTTAAGAGCAAGAATGTTTGTCTGGAAAGAGATATCTTCAATCGTTTTGATGATACCGCTAATCTGCTGCGAGGACTCGGAAATATCCTCCATAGCGGAAGTCAAATCTTCCATCTTTTTGCTGCAGGACTGTAACTGACCCGCCAGATCGATGGATGACCGTCTGGCATAATCCGCGTCATGGGAGGTGGACTTCACCTGACCGGAAAGTTCCTGGATACTTGCCGATAATTCCTGAATGGCGGAAGCTTGTTCCGTGGCGCCGTTGGAAAGAATCTGCGCGTCAGACGCCACCTGCTCAGATTCATCGGAAACTAGTCCGGCAGTCTGGTTTATCTGTAATAATGCATGATTAAGAGAGTCCAGAATCTGTGCCAGGGCGTTCTGTATAGGAAGGAACTCACCCAGATAATTATTGTCAATGGTTAAATCCATCTTGCCGTCTGCCATCTGTGCCAGTTTGGAATCAATATCATGGATATATTTTTTCAGCTCATTCTTCGTGTCATGGATGGAGTCTACAAGCATTCCAATCTCAGAGGTATCGGATTCCAAAGCGAAATCAGCAGAAAGATTACCTGTGGAAATCTCACTCATCTGATCCCGAACTGCAATAATCGGTTTCAGAATACGCTTGCGTGTAACATTCATAACCATCAACTGCATACATCCTACCAGAAGCATGGATAATATGATAAGAAGACGGATTAGGGCGGAACGTCGATTCAGCTTTTGAATGTCCTCTTTGGTTCTTGTATCCAGAGCGGCCAAAAACTGCTCTTTTATCCCGTTGATCTGGGTGATGGCAGTACTGTAATCCTTGCCATACACGTAATCCAACGCTTCCTGAAGATTTCCGGCCTGTACATTGGTCATGGCATTCTCTTCCAGGGGAACCAGATTGTTAGACAGAGCAGACATCTCGTCAATCATAGACTGTTCTTCCTCTGTGATTCCAATCTCCTGCATAGCCGCAACTCCTAAGTCACGGTTTTTGAGGTTATTGATCTCATTAAAATAGTTGTCATAGTGGACTTGATCTCCGGTTGCTGCATAGGCGCGTACCTCATTGGTCAGGTAGGAGGAGCCGTTCATAAACCGGTTGGCGTTATAGGTTAAGTCAAACCTAGATTCATTGTCCTTACTGAGTTTCTCGTTCACGTTGGAATAGTATACCAGAAGAATAATCATCAGAATTAGGGCAAGAATAGATATCCCATTCAGTATGGCGATAAGTTTAGATTGTTTCATTGCTTTTTTCATTTGCGTTACTCCTTTACATTTTGTTGCTTTACTTCACATATAAATCCGAACTCGTTATACATTCCCCATTGTATAGCCTATTTTATTCGAAATAATATTGATATTATGATTATACCATTTACTTGGCTAGTTCTCAATTAATATATGTGTGAAAATAGAAAAGATATGTTCATGAATAAAGGGATGCCCTATGATTGCGGCATCCCCTTATTTGTGACAACTGCCAATGACGGGAAGTTTTTCTGTCAGCGAAGTTTGAATCGTTGTACGGATTGCTTCAGTTCTCCTGCCTGCCGGTAAAGCTCGTTGGCAGAGGAGGCAGATTTCTCGGCAGTATTTGTATTCGTCTGAATTACAACAGAGATTTGTTCTACGCCTGCGGTAAGCTGCTCTAACGACAGCGCCTGCTGCTGTGCGGAGTCGGCAATCTTTTGGATTAAGTCAGCCGAACTCTGTGCGCCGGATACGCCGACGGAGAGAGCCTTGGTGGTCTCGTCGGATAAAGCGGTTCCATACTTCACAAGCTCGATGGAGCGTTCAATCAGATTGGTGATATCTTGGGCGGCATCCGCACTCTTATTGGCAAGGCTTTGCACCTCGTCGGCTACCACAGCAAAGCCTTTGCCGGAAACCCCTGCCCGGGCAGCCTCGATAGAGGCATTGAGAGCAAGGATATTGGTCTGGAAAGAAATATCCTCAATCGTCTTGATGATTCCGCTGATCTGTTGTGAAGATTCGGAAATATTCTCCATGGCAGACGTCAGTTTATCCATCTGTTTGCTGCAGGTGTTAAGCTGTGCGGCGGAGTCGACGGAAATCTTTCGAGCCGTGTCTGCATCCTGGGAGGTAGAGCTTACCTGTCCCGACAATGATAGGATACTTGCCGACAATTCCTCAATAGCGGAAGCCTGGTCAACGGCGCCGTCTGAAAGTACCCGGGAATCGGAGGCCACTTGTTCAGACTCATCGGAAACGAGCCTTGCAGTCTGGTTGATATGGGAAAGCGCATGATTCAGAGAATCAAGGATCTGACGCAATGCATTCTGGATCGGCAGAAATTCACCGATATAGTCTGTATCGATGGAAAGATCCATACTGCCCTCCGCCATCTGTGCCAGTTTGGAATCAATATCATGTATGTATTGCTTCAGTACGGTCTTTGTCCCATGGATGGAGTCTACCAGCATACCAATCTCAGAAGTATCCGGCTCCAATGGAAATTCGGCGGAGAGATTCCCGCGGGAGATCTCGCCCATCTGATCCCGCACTGCAATGATAGGCTTCAGGATTCGTCTGCGTGTAACAGACATGATAATCAATTGAATGATAATAACTAGAACTAGAGATAGGAACAGAAAAATCTGTATAATCATAGAGCGTGTATTTAAAACCTGGATACTTTTTGATGTTCTAGTCTCCAGTGCAGAGAGAAACTCCTCCTTCAATTCATTCACCTGGAGAATGGTGGTATTATACTGCTCTCCATACACATAATCCAGAGCTTCATCCAGGTTTCCCTCCTGTACATTCTTCATGGCGTTCTCTTCTAGGGGAACCAGGTCGTTAGAAAGGGAAGACATCTGATCAATCATTCCCTGCTCCTCGGCAGTAATTCCGATCTCCTGCATGGCGGCGACGCCCGCCTCCCGGTTTTTTAGATTGTTGACTTCATTCTGAAAATTGTCGTAATGGGTCTTGTCCCCTGTGGCGGCATAGGCGCGCACTTCCTCCGTCAGATAGGTGGAACCGTCCATAAAACGATTCGCATTATGGGTCAGGTCGTATCGCGCTTTGTTGTCTTCGGAGAGCTGGGTGTTTGCATTGGCGTATACCAACAGAAGTATCGCCATCAATACCAGTGCAAAAATAGATATGCCGTTCAGAATTGTAATGAGCTTTGATTGTTTCATTGCCTTTTTCATTTGCTTTCTCCTTCTATCTATGAAAAAATCCGATTATTACATATATTTAGTTTACAAAAAAAACATAAGAATTTCAATAGTTCATTGAGATTTTTGTGTTTATAGAATTGATTGTCTTACTGTTCACACGCCACTATCCCGCGGGGTGT